>JASFGJ010000537.1:0-3390 GCA_050123815.1 Desulfobacteraceae bacterium | reverse complement strand
CTTAAGGAAAGCGATATCATATCCCCGTTGTTCAGCTCGATTATCGCGTCTGTTGGATTTTCGCTCCCATCGTCGGGAGCATCATCGGGGGCATCGTCGGGAGCATCGCCTGGAGCACCATCTTGTCCAACTTGTGCGGTTTCACCGTCGCCGCCACCGCCGCAAGAATGACAAAGCAATAGAACTAAAACCAGTGCAAAGAGGATGGGGAGTGTCGTTATGGCTTTTTTACGCATTTAAAATAATAATGGCACAGTGCAGCGATTCCGCACCTGGACATTCCTTTTTCGATTTTCCACGGTTCAACGCACAGTTTGTAAATTCATCCCCTTCCAGGGGCTAATCCAAAGCCGGGTCCTCCGGCCCCGGATGCTTTGCTTTGGGGTCTTTCATACGCCGGATTTGGGTAAGCCGGTAGAGTTTCTCCATGCCGTTTTTCCCTGATTTGTATCCATACACCGGCCATGGGCGACCATGTTCCCAGTACTGAATTTCGTGGGTGTCTCCATATACCAAAGTCACTTTATGGTATGGACCGTTGCGTGTTGCCGTCTCACGGTACGGCAGGGCCCCGGCAGCGTTTTCTGACGGTAAAGCGTCTGAATGGGAAACGATTTTCTGGCTCATTTTGGTCTGTGCCCTGGACGTGTCGGCACTTGAGGCTGATGGCATTGTGTCGTTATTAAATTGAGGAATGAGCCATAAGGGCAGGCTCGGAAAACGGGTTTTAAAGTAATCAAAAAAGGCATCCGGGGTTTGGGTTTCGTTTATCTGTTTACGAATCGAACGTGGGCGGCGCTGGTTGGAGCCATAATCATCCGCCGGATAAATGATTTGAAAAGCGTTTACCTGGAGGTCGGCAACGCGCAGCCAAAACATAAAGTGATAGGGACAGGCATTGCCGTTGATCGGGCTGATTTGCAGATGATAGCAGCGGTGATTATTGGTCCCGTCAATACCGAGCACTTCAAATCGCCATGCCTGTTTTTCGGTCCACCCAATTTCATCGGACCGTTTCATGATGTTGCCTTGGTCAAAGATTTCGGTTTCGACAACCCATGAATCTCCGATGTGCCATTCCGGTGGCTGCAGTTCGGATATCGATTGGCTCGGCGTATCCAATGCATTTGAGGCGGCTTCCATGCTTGAACCGCAATGCGCTTCATCAGATCCGATGTTGAGAAGAAACAGGGACAAGAGTGAAAGCAAAACATAGTGAAAAGAGTTGTTTGTCATTTCTTCCTCGAAATGGTTGGGCCGAGTCCGTTATCGATTTCGGAGATTAGAACCACACCTATCACGGCATGGGATACATATGGGTGCCCGGGTACAATTTATGATTGTGGTAGTATTCATGGACAACCGTAGATAATTTACAGATAAAGTGGTTACAGTTGGGTTACCGTTGGTGTGGTTGAAAAGGCTGGAGGACAATTGTTTCATGTATCGATATTGAAGATTTCACTAATTAAGATTTGTGATTGCGGTAACCATGGTGCAACTACACCGATGATACGAAAGGATTTATCATCTATTCGGTTATCGTTGTTCGGACTTGGTTTAAAAAATGAGGGATGCGAAAATGGCTTTTGGGATGTGGTTTGTTGCAGCTCTGGTGGATAAGATACCTTTTCGGAAAGTGATCCTGGGCGGCGTGTCATTGGTGGTGATCGTGCCGGCCTTGGTCCAGGACAGCTTTTCTCAACAAGATCTTCCTCGTTCTGTGACGATTCCCTTAATCGGTGTATCGAACGCCCGGGCAAGTGATCTGAACAGCGATAGAGGGGTTGTTATTTTATCGCTTGATCCTGTACCGTTTGACGCGGATGTGCTGGATGAACCAATAGCCGGCCCGTCTAACAAACATGATGCGGTCAAGCCGGGGAAAAAGTTGCTACCCAAGAGCACGCTCGGCCTGAAAGATTTTACAAAGTTTGGCCGTAACGATCATCAAGCGGCTTTTCCCGTACAGAAAATCAGGTCGGTGGAGTACAATGCCGCGGTACTAAAGAATAAAGTCCGGGCATGCATGCCTGCACCGCCCATCGCTGTGTCAATAGCAAGCAATATACCGTATCGGAAATATATACTGCAAGCGGCTCAAACCTACGGCGTGGATCCTGCCTTGATAATTGCCGTCATCAAAGCCGAATCCAATTATAATCCCAGAGCGGTTTCCCATTGCGGCGCACGCGGACTCATGCAGATTATGCCAGGCACCGCCAGATATTTGAATGTGCTCGATCCATTCGATCCGGCTGAAAATGTCGATGGCGGCGTGCGCTACCTTCGCCAAATGTTGGACCGGTTCAATGGTGACGAGAGATTGGCCTTGGCGGCTTACAATGCCGGAGCGGCCAATGTACTCAACCATGGCGGCGTCCCGCCGTTTAAAGAGACCCGTCAATATATTAAAAACGTATTGCGATACCGGGATGCTGTCCGTTCCGCCGGAGCAGTGGTAACCGAACTGTCACCCGCAGTGGACAGCTAAATGGGACTTGTCCGCTCCGATAACCGTTGGAAATGTTAACTTATGTAATAATTGCAATTGATTGTCTTGTTTTTCGCTTGTGTTCCAACGGGTTTCCGGCCATGTTGCATTTTCGATACTGTCCTGTAACGCATTATGTGCTATGACTTAGGCATGAAACAATCGAAAACTTACATCGCCATTTGATGTGAAAGATTAATAGGAGGTGGCGGCGATGAGTGATCTGAAAGTCGACTCCGGCAATGTTGGCCAGACATACCAAAGTGATGTCGATAGTGATATATATCAGAACGAAATAGAAGAACTATTTCAAGTTGAGGAATCAGAATCAAGTTCCGCCGATAAAGGTATAGTAAACAACCCCCTTGCGGTTTCTACTGACTACAGAGGAACCGACACTATTGAAGCTGCCGAAAACAAAGCCAATGACCTTGCCGGCGAAGCTGAGGAGTGCGTTGAAGAGGCCAAGGAGGCTGCAAATGAAGCCATAAACAGCCTGGCCCAGGAGAATGACAGCGAGGCCGTGGAGATGGCTGAAATCGCCGACATCGCGGCAAAAGCCGCCAATGAGGTTTTGGCCCAGGCCGAAGGATTGGCTTCAGATTATCCGGATTCGGAGTTGATGCGGGAAGCCGTTGCAGAAATTAGAGAATGTGCTGCCCATGCCGAAGAATATGCACAGATGGCGAGCAAGGCCATTTCTGCAGATAATTAAGGCCCGTTTGACTACCTTGCTAAACCTGCCATACTTTTTAGCCGGATGATTGATTGCATACGTCAAATGGCTCACAATACAGCATTTACCAACCTGATGCCCTCATTTTATCATTAATCTTGACAAAATAAGACAACCCATGCCACAAACGAATCAAAGGCTTGCTGTAAGCAAGCCTTTG
>JASFGJ010000536.1:0-3397 GCA_050123815.1 Desulfobacteraceae bacterium | reverse complement strand
GACCATGCTGGTCTCCTTGACTTTGGCCGTTAGCGCAATTGTGTATACCATGGCCCAAATGTTTCATACCGACAAGTTAACCTACATGCGCGGTTTGACGGCCGAGATGGCCATGCACGCGGCTGCGGAGGCCGGGGCGGTTCTCAATGGCTACCACAAGCGATTCAAGGTTTTCAGCCATATTCTCTTCGATATGGAGCTGTACCAGCAGCAAAAAACCGATATCATCAAATATCTGTTTGCCGAATTTCCGGAATTTGTAGCCGTCGCAATTTACCAAAACGGTGAAGAGATCGCCGCCGTTTATGACATCAAGATGTTTGAAGCCAACGGATTGACCAAAGCGATGCTGCAAGATCATCGGCGGAAGCATCCCCTTCCATTTGAGCGTATCCGCCGCAGCGAATACTACCTGGAAAACAGCACCTTTTCAAAAGCGTTTCCCATACTCACCCTGGCCATGGCCTATGACCGTCCCAATAGCGAAGACAACTTCATCGTAACGGCGGTCATCCGCCTGGAGCAATTGATTGAGCTGGTCAATCGATCGAAGATATTTTTAACCTATATCGTCGATAAAACCGGTCTGCCGCTGGTTTATCCGGATGCCGACGCCATGTCACTCAAGGTCCCTGTTCAGTGGATTCGGGATACCGACCTGTCACAGCACACCGGTACCGAAGGAATTTCCATGCAATTTCGCCAGAACGACATCCCCATGATCGGCGCGGCTGCCCACCTGGATTTCGGTGATTATCTGGCGGGCGTTCAGATTCCCTTGTCCGCAGCTTACCTGACCTCAAAAGCGCTGCTCAAAAATCTGACCCTGGTCGCCACGGTCATCTTAATTCTGGGGACCCTGTTCAGCATGATCAGTTCCCGGCTCCTGACGAAAACCTTCCGGCAGTTGTCCGCCGCTGCCAAGCGCATTGGACAAGGGGATTTCGATGTCACTGTCAGCGCCCCCTGCCGGGATGAAATCGGCGGACTGGTCCAATCGTTCAATCAAATGGCCCGCGAACTGCAGGCCCGGAAAGCCGCCTTGGAAAAGGCTCAGAGCGCCCTGGTGCAATCGGAAAAGATGGCCGCGTTCGGTCAAATCAGCGCCGGCATCGCACACGAAGTCAAAAATCCCGTGGCCGGCATTTTGGGATTGACGCAAGTCACTCTTCGCAAAGCGGATCGGACGACCCTTCTGGGCCAAAACCTGGCAGCCATCGAAAAAGAAGCCAAACGGTGCAAAACCATTATTGAAAATCTGCTGAAATTTGCCCGTGAGGAGAAGATGAGCTTCAATCCGGTGGCCATCAACCAGGTCATCAAGGATACCATCAACCTGGTCGCCCCGCAGTACCACCTGCAAAATATCGACATCGACCTTCATCTGGAACAGGATCTGCCAACCATCCAGGGAAATGCCGTGCAATTGCAGCAAGTGATCTTCAACATCCTGATCAATGCGCAGCAGGCCATCAACGAAGGCCCCGGTTGCGTAGATATCTCGGCCACCTGCCCATCAGGCAGCCGGATCGTAATCCGCATCAGCGACTCCGGCCCCGGTCTGCAGGAAGAGAATCCCAAAAAGATCTTTGAACCGTTTTACACCACCAAAGAGGTGGGCCAAGGCACAGGGCTGGGCCTTTCGGTCAGCTATGGCATCATCAGAGCGCACAAAGGCGATATCCGCGTGAACAGCCCGCGTGGAAAAGGCGCCGAATTTATCATCACCTTACCGGTAGACCCGGAAGCGAAACCCGAATGAGAATTACATGGAACAAGCACTTCGCATACTAGTCGTAGATGACAAAGAGATTATCCGAACCACCATCACCCAGGTACTGGAAGATGACGGCCATGAAGTGGCCACGGCAGCCAACGGGGCCGACGCGTTGGCACTTTATGAAGAAAAGCGTTTTCCCATCGTCATCACCGATATCTACATGCCCAAAATGACCGGCATCGAACTGTTGGCGGCCATCAAGAATATCGATGAAAAGACCCAGGTCATCGTGATGACCAGCTACGCTTCCGTCGATTCGGCCATTGCCACCATACGATCCAGCGTCTACGATTACCTGACCAAACCATTCGAAGACATCGAACTGATCTCCAATGTAGTGCGTCGCGCCGCCGAAAAGGTCCGGCTTGAACGGAAAACCGAACACTTGGTCGAGATGCTCAAGCAAAAGACCGAACAATTGGAACGATCCAATGCAAAATTAAAAACGCTGGCCATACGCGACAGCCTGACCGGCCTGTACAATCACCGTTACTTTCAAGAGCGTCTGACCGCGGAGCTGAACCGGGCAGAGCGTTATCAGCACCCTTTTTCGCTGCTGTTTATCGACTTGGATTATTTTAAAACTTTCAACGATACCAATGGCCACCTGGAAGGCGACAGGCTTTTGATCGCGTTGTCAAATCTCTTTCTGGGGAATCTTCGCAAAACCGATATCGTCTGCCGTTACGGCGGCGATGAGTTTGCCGTCATCCTGCCGGAGGAATCCAATCAAAGCGCCCGAACGATCGCCACCAAACTGCACGCCCGGGTTGGCGAACATCCCTTCAAGGGTCAAGAGGCCATGCCGCAGGGCCGCATAACCATCAGCATCGGCATCGCCACCTATCCGGACAATGAAACCGATGCCGAACGTTTGCTCATGCACGCGGACCAGATCATGTACGAAGCCAAGAAAAACCGCGGGCAATTCAGGGCGCCCAACGAAGCAAACCTTACGGCAGCAGTTAATCCACGGAAGTGTTCAAGGCCGGCGCAGAGGCCCCGCACAAGACCAGCGGGACAGACCGGCCCTACGCTTCAGCAACCGCCGTCATCGAGCAAATGGTCTTCGTAGGGCAGGGCTCCGTCCCTGCCAGTTTGGAATGATTCTGTACAACCAAACTAGAAAATATCGCCTCACATCCACCTATGCCAGCTATACGCATACTCCCGCCAATGGTGCACCAAACCCGCCCTGACGGGGTTATGAACGATATACTCGGCTGTTGTTTTAATCTCTTCTTCCTTTCTCAAGGCGTGATCATAGAAACCTCGTTGCCAGCATTTCGATGACAAACCTTCCTTTCTCAGAAAGTTAGCCGTGTAACTTTTCCAACGACTGATCAAGTCCACCAGACATATGCCATCAGGCGACATCAGCAGGTGCAGGTGATCCGGCATTAAACAGAAAGCATATCTTCTACTTTTCTCGACGAAAAGGCCGGCCTGCAACGTATCGATCAATACGGCGGCATATGCAGCGTTTCTAAACCAAGGTGAGCGCCGCCAAGTGCAGATCGTAATGCTGAATATCTGCGCGCTATTTTGATAAGCACTCGATTCAAGTCGAATATTTTTCCGGCGAAATCCCGCCATAAAAACCTCTTTTTTCCTGCT
>JASFGJ010000535.1:0-3399 GCA_050123815.1 Desulfobacteraceae bacterium | reverse complement strand
CACCCTCACCGCTTGCCGTTGAGTAAGACAAATAAAGGCTGTCGGAACCGGTGTCGATAATACCAACCCAGTAGCCGGAGTCGTCACCTGAAAAAGATCCGGCATAAGTGCCGTCATAATCTCCCTCGGCACACCAAACCGTCGACACCGACCCCAGCAAAAATAGCACCGCGACAAAGATGACCCCATAGCGTTGATGAATCCTTTGTGGAATTTCGAACATCTCAATCCTCCTTTGCCAATTTGAGTTTCAGCGCAGTTGAACTTTAATGACAACTGAGATTCCCAATTTGTGAACTGCCCTATATGCAAAACACTCCAGGCCAATACCGCTAAGGCTTTTTCCCTGGAAGCAATTTCTGAACGGTATTTACATGGTAGCTCCAGCAATTGCCTGGTGCCGTTCTGCCCCGGCTAAGGGGCAGTTTTGACATCCCTGAGATGTCTTTGCTGAACTTTTAAACATACTGAATGTTGAATGACGCGATGGATAAAATCATACCAATGATTGAGGCATTTATCAATAAAATATGGGTCATAGGGCTGATGTGGGCCATTTCAGTCTTATCAAAGGGCAATTCGTTTTGAGAAATAATAGGGCATTCAGGTTTGTTGAAAAGCGATTAAGCGAAGCCGATTTTTTTTCTGCAAGAAAATTTCTCTCACTACGTCCATTAACATTAAATAAAAGGTGTGTCGTTGGCGATGTGACGGCTATGGTTAATGGCCCGTCCAGTGTGAACCGTCTATCCAGCAGGTGCATGATGATTACTACCAATACCGTTTTTAAGATTGTTTTGCTCGTCTGTATTGCATTGCTGGTCGGCCTGGTTGTTAAATTGGAAATGGCCAGCGGTGGCGGTATATCCAATTTGACAATGCACGCCCTGGCGACCGATACAAGAGACAATCTGTAGAGAAACCACCACATGCATTCGGGATACGCTGTCCGGTCCGTCGAACCGGTAAAAAAGAGGAGGGTTACAGTGTCCCAATCTCATTATGAGGTCATATTAAAAGAGCTGAAGGAGAGTTTTGCGCAGGTGTCTGAAAGTCCTGGCGCACTAAGGCAGGAGGTGGCCGAGCAGGTTCGGCAGCGATTTATCTTCTTTTTGGACGCCGACCAGACGCTTTCCCTGGAAGAGGTCCTCAGCCAATTGGAGCAGAAATGGCTTGCGGACGGTCTCCTGGTCCGACCGGAAGAGCTTTCTTGACCGCCCGCCGGGTGTTTTTGCCCCTGTCGGTCATCGCAATTCCGTCCTGGACACGCTTGCAGGGTTTCTATATAATTACCGAGAGACCAACCGGTTCGATCGAAACGGAATGCCATGCAAGAAAAGACCAAATTGATCGGTATCTTTTATATTATCTTCGGAGCCATGGGGCTGCTGGGATTGCCGATGATCTATATCCAGAAGCAGCTCATGGGCGTTGTCTTCTCGCATCTGGACAACTTCGGCGATGAGGCCCAGTACTGGATTGACGTTGCCCGGGAGATGGTTCGCATCCTCGTGCCGATCCTGGTGCTGCTGATTGTATTACATGTGCTGGTCAATGTGCTGGTAGGGATCTGCTTTATCAAACACAAAGCCTATTGGTCCTGTCTGGTGGCCTCGGTGGCGACCTGCCTGTTCTTCCCCCTGGGCACAATCCTGGGGGTCTTTGCCTTGATGGTGTTGATCGAAGAAGAAACGAAAAAAAAGTTTGGCGTCCCCCCCAGCCAACCCCGAAGAAAGTTTTCTCCACCCTGAATCATTCCCTCTTGCGGGACGGGCGGATGCGTTGTTTCTGATCATGACTTCGCTTGTCCGTCAGATTTCCCGTGGTATCGGTATCGGGATTGGCCAAATGGTCGAGGCCATTTCAAGAGAGCTTATTGCAGGCGTTCAAATGATCGTTCATCGTCTCCATGGCGCGCATGAACGCTTCCCGTTTATCGCCGGCATAGGGATTGTAGGTGTGCATGTCTTCAAACAGCTGCATGGTGTCGTTGTTGGTGACGCCGAGGATGTGCAGCAGGCGTTTGTACCCTTCGGTGTCGATATTCAACGGCAGGGCGCCGAATTGGGCCAGACTGCGTCCGATAAAATGGGTCAGCGCCAGGCTGACGGCGATTTTTTCATCATGGTCGGCCGGTGTGGTTTCGATGATGGTCAGGTGCTTTTTCTGGAGCCACTGCTTGATTTCATTGTAACGCTGCTGCTCGATGCGCACCGGGCACATCACCATTTTATGTCCGGCCAGGGATACGGCCGCGCTGTCCGGTCCGAACATGGGATGGGTGGCCAGAATTTGCACCGACTCGGGAAGCAGTTCTTCCATCCATTTAACAGGATAGACCTTCACCGAACAAACATCCACGATGAGGGCATCGGTTTTCACCAGAGCGGCGATTTGCTTCAAGGTTGTTTGCATGGCCGAGATCGGAACGCAGAGGATGACGATCTGCTGTGCGCAAGCCTCCGCCAATGAAACCAGTCGTCCCCCGGCCTCGGCAATATCCTCGCCTTTATCCTGGTTGCGGGTATACACAACCACCGGGCAGTCCGGGGTCAGGTTCTGAACCGTCAGCCGGCCGAACCGTCCATATCCAATCAATCCGATCATAGTCTGCTTTTAATCCTTTCAAATCCGGCGCGAAGATCCGCTTCGGCGGCGCCGAATGAGATGCGAAGATGCCCCGGTTGATGAAACGCCTCTCCCGGAACGACGGCCACGCCGGCCTCTTGGAGCAGGCGCATGGCCAGGTCTTCGCTGGTTTCATTGGGTTGCAGGTATTGGTCGACTTTGGGAAACAGGTAAAAGGCGCCCTGGGGCTTGATACATTCAAACAGATCCTGTGCCAGCGCGAACGCCAGATCACGGCGCTGTTGCAGGATGGCGCAGCGCTGTTGGACAAGGCTTTGATCCATCTTCAGCGCGGCGACGGCGCCATGTTGCGCAAAGGTGCAGACGTTGCCGCTGAGGTGGCTCTGAATTTTCAACAGACCGCGGACGACCCCCTCCGGGCCGGCCACATAGCCTATGCGGAACCCGGTCATGGCATAGGTTTTTGAAAAGCTGCGCACGGTGATCAGGCGTTGGCTGTCGCTGCAGACGTCGAACAGCGGCTTGGTGTGCCGGTCATCAAATGCGAACGCCTGATAGGCTTCATCCGCAATCAGGTAGAGGTCGTGCCGCTGGGCGATGCGGGCCGTTTTTGCAAGTGCCTCCGCCGAGTAGACCGCGCCGGATGGATTGTTGGGGGTGTTGATCAGAACAATGCGCGTGCGCTCGGTCACCGCCTGCTCTATCGCTTCGGGATCGAGCTGATGATCCACCGTATCCACCAGCACCGGACGGCCGCCTGCCAATTTGATCTGCTCGGTGAAGCTGACCCAGCAGGGGCGCGGCAGGATG
>JASFGJ010000534.1:0-3401 GCA_050123815.1 Desulfobacteraceae bacterium | reverse complement strand
GCTTCTTGCTCCACCACAGGTATGTACCGATCCCGGTCCGCTGAAGGAGTTCAAAACATCGATAGCTGCAAAATGGGGGAACATC
Source organism: Desulfobacteraceae bacterium (assembly GCA_050123815.1). Lineage (GTDB taxonomy): Bacteria > Desulfobacterota > Desulfobacteria > Desulfobacterales > Desulfosarcinaceae > JARRKU01. Next base: position 3,316 of record JASFGJ010000534.1, on the reverse strand, counting down.
ATGGCAACAAGGCAAAGTAAATTCGGTTTGGTCATCGGGTTTTGTATTCTGCTGGTGGTGTCGCATGCGTGGGCCCTCAATCCGTCACCTTTCGCAGAGGACTATCAACGCCTCTTCGATCTTATCCAACTGGATGATTTGGAAACACCACTGCTCCTGTTTTTGGATCAAAAGGATCAATTCGACCACAGCCTGAACAAGGAGAACCTGGCCTATCTCAATCAGAACCAGGATCTGTTAGAGCAGATCAAAAGCCATTTCCACGGCGATTCGCTGAACTGGAAGCTGGCAAATTCCTATAAACGACTCCTGGTGGTGCCCGAAAACCGAACGGATTACGCCGATCTTTTTAAGCGCTATTGCGATGATGCCGTAGCGTTTACCCTTTCAGCAACGCAACTGCCCAACCCGCTTAAGATTATCACTACCTTGAAAGAACCATTGTCAGAGATCGGCGACACCCATGCCGACCAGGGGGTAACCGCCTATCTGGTGCACAATATTGCCGATGAATATATCGAAGAGTATCAATTCTTTGACCAGGCTGACGAGAGCCAGAAGATTAAGATCAAGTTGAGCAACCTTGAATACTCCGGGCATATCGGCTCCTATAACTCCGATATCGTTATCGGCGAAAATGGTCAGTTTAAATTTATCCACAATACGTACACCTTATGGCAGAACAGCGCTAAAGATCCGCTCAATGTATTTGTAGCACCGGTGGAGGAGACCCTTCACATGGCGCTTCGATCAGCCACTGAGATCGCCATTCAAGACCGGTTGAAGCAGCTTGCACCCAAAACCGTTGATGAAGTCCAGAAGGTCGTCGATGAATGGATGGCCGTGGAAGAGGCGATTGTCGGCGGCTTGGTATCTGAACTGATGCCGCAGATCTTTACGCGTTTTCTTGGCGGTCCTTTGACCGACAGGATGAACCAATCGCTGGCGGACCGTGACGCCCATATCCAGTACCGCTATCTGCAAAACGGCATACGCATTGTGACCGACCTGGGACTGCAGCCCGCCATCGATCTTTATACCTCCGAACCGCACAAGTTCAAGCAGCTCGTGACAAGCTGATACCGCACTATTGCCATCTGGCCTTTCGGCCGAAGGCAATGTTCAGTTTCTTCATCCGTTTGCGCAGCGTCGATGGATGGATATTGAGCAATCTGGCAGCGCCTTTTTCTCCCTCGACCCGACCATCGCACATCTGCAGCACGTTGCGAATGTGTGCCGCCATGACGAAATCCAAATCCAATGGTTCATCGGGAGTTTGATTCACGGCAGGGGGTTGTTGGTTTTTATTTCCCTGGCCCTGAGCGCCGATGCTGTCAAAGCAAAGGGCGCCGCCTTTGCTTAGAATCAGTTCGCGCTCTATGGCATTTTCCAGTTCCCTTGCATTGCCGGGCCAGGCATAATGGACTAAGCGATCGAGGGCGCCGGGTACCAGGGTGGGATTTATCGACAGCTTCATCTCCCGTGACTTTTTCTGAATGAAGTGCTGCACCAGAGCGGGAATGTCTTCATGCCGCTGACGCAAGGGGGGGATGGCGATCGGAAACACCCGCAGCCGAAAGTAAAGATCCTCCCGGAAATTGCCTTGCGCCAGCATCCGCTCCAGATTCCGATGGGTGGCGGCAATGACCCGGATATCGATCTGAATGGTCTCAGAACCGCCGACCCGTTCGATCTCTTTGTCCTGCAGAACCCGCAGCAGCCTGACCTGAGCTTCCGGCGGCAGTTCCCCGATTTCATCGAGAAAAATGGTGCCGCCGTGGGCGCGTTCAAACCGTCCCCGTTTGCGGGAAATCGCCCCGGTGAACGCCCCCTTTTCATGGCCGAACAGCTCGCTGTCCATCAGGGTTTCCGGTATCGCCCCGCAATTGACACGGATAAATGGTCCGCTGCGGCGGTGGGATAGATTGTGGATGGCGTTGGCCAAAACCTCTTTGCCGACGCCGGTCTCACCCAAAAGCAGTACGGGGCTTTCCAGGGGGGCCACCTGGCGCACCATCTCCATCACACCCTTCAGCCCCAGTTCGGCCCCCACAACCGCCTCGCCGGCGATGCGCTGCAACTCTTCCTGAAAATAACGGTTGTCGTCGGCCAACATATCCCGGAGCGTTTGAAGCTCACGGTAGCGAAGGCTGTTGGTCAGCGCGATGGAGAACGGTTCATTGAGCAGCGCCAGCAATCGAACATGGTGATGATTAAACTTGATCTCCGGTTCGCTGAAAACAGATACCGTACCGACAAATTTACCCTCCAGAGCCAGATCCAGCATTAACCCCGACAGATCCTCTGCGCCCAGCTGACGAACCACCGGGCCGGCCACAGCATCATCCCCCATTCGTTCGATCAGTTTGATGCGCATGGAACGCTGCTGTTCAACCTGCTGCCGTCCCTTGACAGCCAGCGGGGTGCGCAGGGTCATGGCACGGCCGCTTTCGATGGTCGCCTGGGCGATGGTTTCGACGATACCCAGTTCACGGTCGTAGACATGAAAGCACAGTCGCGTGGCAGGCAGAAAGCGCGCCAGGTATTGCAGGCACCGCTGCATGGCGATTTCTATCTCCAGGCTGCCGCAAATCCTCAGCGTGGCGTTTCGAAAAAATTCACTTTCATCAATGCTCATGCGCGACACCTTTCACAACTGGATTATTTGACAGATTAATCCAGTTACTGGAAAATAGTCCAGAATTTTCTGCCCCATGGAACAGAATCAATCCACTCAAATCTTAACCGTTTGAAATTAAAACTATTTTTTTGTGGCATGATATGTGCCTTTTATAGGGTTACGCGGTTAATCAGAAAGTTCAAATTAAGCATTGGAGAAAAGACGAGCGCTACTGATTCGGTACCGTCAAATCGTTGAATGGTCGAATAGAAAATGGTAAAAGGCATGCTATCATTTTTCTATTGCATTCATTCATCAAATTGGATGGCAATTCCTTTCACTATTTGACCGCATGACCGTTGAACGATTTGACCTAATCCAGTTGGTTGGTTACCCATAAATCCGAAACATCATAGCAGGAGCTTGAGCTTTAATAATAACCGGACAAGGTTATTTTTGGGCAATCCCTTTGCAGGAGGTTAAGATGAAAGATGTTGTCATAGCAAGTGCGTGCCGAACCCCCATCGGGGCCTTCGGTGGAACGCTCAAAAGTCTCAATGGAGCGGTGCTGGCCAGCGTCACCATGCGGACAGCCATCGAACGGGCCGGCATCGATGCGGCGCTGATCGATGACATCCGCTACGGCTGCTGCCTTGAGCACCATGACACATTAAACGTAACCCGTGTCGGCGCCCT
>JASFGJ010000533.1:0-3420 GCA_050123815.1 Desulfobacteraceae bacterium | reverse complement strand
CCGGAGGTGCGCATTGCGTGGGTCGTCTTTGGGCCTGCCGGTTTGCCGTCCCTTTATTTTCTGAGGTGCTTGTTTCTTACGCTTTGCTTTGCCGGGGCCGGTAACCTTGTTCCAAAAGGCCTTGATTGATCCTATCAATGGTTATCTCTTCCTATGGGGTTGTTTACATTCATCAATCTTAGAAATGCAGCGATCAAGACCAATCGTCCGGATGGGTTAACCTTTATCAGCGGCAATAGCGTAAGATGGTCAAAGTGTGTTGATCCGTCGCCGGCACAACCTTGGGTGCCGAATGCGCGTGATTGTCCAAAAAGTCGCCGAGCTTTCCTGAATTGAACAGCTCTCTAATAGTCGCTCTTGGGTAGGCTTGTCAAGAAACGGGTTTGCGACCATTGCAGTGACTTAAATATGGGACAAACAGGTGACGGATCTCCTCGAGGGATTCATCGATGGCCGACGGCATCGATTGGGCAAACATATCCAGCAGGACAATGGCATTGATCATGGAGTCCTGTCGGCACGCATGCCGCAGACGCCTGGCAAATGCCAGGTTCACGATCTGAATCTCCTCATAAATGCGGCTCAGTCCCTCAAATTGTATGTCCGGTTCCGCGCCGTCACTGCTGTGAAAATATTGGGCCATCAGGTAGGCGGACGTGGCCCGCCAAATGGTCTCCGCCGTGCTGGCAAATGGCAGATGAAACCGGGCCATTGGTTTGAAGAAATCCATCAGCGGGCAGTCGCTGGCGGCCATAAGGAGCCCCATCAGGGAACATACCGCCCGCTGGATGGTTGTTTCTCCATAGACCTTTCGTTCGTCCGTAACCACAGTGACTTTGGCTTCGTCAAAGGATAGCAGCGTATCGAACCGTTTGACCAACCGGACCATATTGACGGCTGCCGGGCATTTTGGGGACTTTTGAGCATCCAAAGGACAATTTTGGCACTGACTTACCTCCAGTGCAGTCCAGTCCGGCATCGGACCACCGACATCGCCGATAATCTGCAGGCTCTCCGGATCAAGTTTCAGGGCGAATACATCCTTGCGGCCGTCCTCCATCTGAAAACGATATAAAATTTCGATTGGATCCATATAGAGCAGCTCCTTAATTCGATTTCAAGACACGTCGGGCCTTCCAATAGCTTTTGCGCCAGTATGGTTCGGACAGGTTGGATACAATCACGCCCCGTCGGGTCGTGGCATGCAAAAATTCTCGATCCGCCAGGTATATTCCGACGTGGCCTCCTTTACTTTTCGGCTTGAAAAATAGAAGGTCTCCCGCGATCCATTGTCCGGAAGCAACGGCTCGTCCTTTCCGGACCTGGAGTCGGGTCGAACGCGGCAGATCAATCTGAAACAGGTCGTCATACAAAACTTTTACCAAGCCTGAGCAGTCAATGCCGCGTCGATTCAGACCGCCCATTCGGTGCGGTGTATGGCGCCATTGTCTCGCTGCCTGCCGCAGCTTGTATTCAATCGCATCATGATGTGAATGATTCGCCGGTTTGACGGGTGCAGGGCCACACCCGGTGATAACGATCAAAGTAAAAAAAATTGAGCAAAGCAACGGCCGGCGGGAGGCGGCGGTCACGGCAGACGTATATCGAACAATGAGGCGGTTAACCGGCATATCGATCCATAAAAATACGTTCCAGGCCACCTAAACTGTAATCAATTTCCATCGAAAGGAATTGTGACAGCGAGTGCAAGGTGATGATCGCGTTTTTGTCCGCGTCTTCACTGCTGATGCTGTTGATCCGTTTTAGAAGGCCTTCATTGACCAGCTGAACTTTTGCGTAATGGTTTTCCAGAGCTTTGAAATCAAAGGTCATTCCGGGTGTGTCCCGGTGCTTGAAATATTGAGCCAACAGATACATTGAGGCAGTCCGCACGGTGGTCTCTTCAATGGTGGCAAACGGCAGATGAAAACGCGCCATGGGTTTTAAAAACTCCATGACTGGACAATCGCTTGTGGCCATAATCATTCCGAATATGGCCGACAATCCTTCCATTACCGAGGTTTTCTTGAGGTAGGTTCTTTCGGCGGTTACACAGGTAACGGTACAATCATGGTAAGAAAAAACCGATTTAAAGGTCTCGACCAGCTCCATGATATTGACAGCAATGGGGCAGTGTGGATGCGCCTTGACGTTCAGCGGGCAATCTTTGCACTGTTCATAGGCCAGTCGGGCCCATTCCGGCAATTGCTGATCATAAGTTTCATGGATCATGCTCAACGAATCGGGATCCAACAAGATTTCATACTCGGCGGTTGCTCCGCCGGCGAACTGAAACTGATAATTGAATTTTAAAGGACTGCGTTTCATACCCAATTCACCTTTCCATCGCCATACCATTATCGGCCCATGCAAAACATGACTTTAGACGCTGCCGGCTTTGACCCAATACCATATGCTTACCACCAGGAAATAGCCCCCAAAGACTCACCGGCCATGAATACCAAATAGTACCATAGGCGGTTTAATAAGCCAAATGGCAGCCCCTCAATTTCAGCCGGCTCGAACCAGCTGCCGATGGATTATTTCCCTTTCCGGCGCTCCTTTTTCATGGCGGCCATCAATTTGCTGACGGTGTCCTTCAGCTCGACATTCTGTTCATTGAGCGCTTTGATGCGCTGATCGTAACCGGACTTGATTTGATGAATCTGTGCATCCAACCCTTTTTCCTTTTCCGCGTACTCACTGGCCAACTTTTTTTCCATTTGCTCGATGGCCTGTTGCCTGCGACGCACAGCCTCTTCAGTTTCAGCCAGCACCTCATTGGCACGTTGAATTTTTTGTGAAGCATCGGTCCTTTTTTTGCGCTCCCAGAACCAAACCAGGGCGATTAGGAGCCCCAGCAGGCTGGCCAATCTTGTGTACAGCGCAAAATCCAAATAGCGATGAAGCGTTTGTGCAAAGGGCATATCCGCCAGCAGAGCAAATAGTACCAACACCAGCAACACGGTAAACAGGATAACCTTCAAAAACTTGCCCATCAGTGTCCTTTCGTCGGCCAACACGCTGCCTGCCATCTGCTTCGCGGGTGGTGCTTGGCAATAGATGCTGAAAAAGTTATCGTGGAACCATAAAACCCTTCGAGCCGGTCTACCGAGGCTGTTTTAAATCGGCAACCCCATACGGTTCGGGGCCGTCGTCATACCGGGTTTAATCCTGAATCCTGTATTATCAGTATGATACGATTTGAGATGCTGGGTCAAGCCCGGCATGACGGAAAAATGCAGGCAAACGCTTAATGATGAGACGGCCTGTCCGGCAGCGATGAAGATCCACATCCGGCTCGAAACCGATGCGAACGCCGGAGGGCGGCAGAGCCCCCCGCTAAAAACCAGCGGGATAAAAAAGGCGCCGGGGGCGCAGCTGTATAGATAATACTGCAAGTCCCCGGCAACACCGCCT
>JASFGJ010000532.1:0-3421 GCA_050123815.1 Desulfobacteraceae bacterium | reverse complement strand
GTCATCTTCCCAAAAACAGGGCACAATCCAGCTATGGTTTTCCGAAATGGGGATGGTTCGGAGCCGCGCTTATGCTCGCCGGATGGGGGCTGGCCTGGTCGCGTTTTGAATGGTTCGCCCTGTTTCAGAAGCATACATTTACCCTACCGTGGATCGGCTATATCGTGCTGGTCAATGCGTGGTGCATGCAACGCAGCGGCCGCTGTCCCATGACGCAATCACCGGGCCGGTTTATGTTGCTTTGGCCGGCCAGTGCCGTATTCTGGTGGTTTTTCGAATACCTGAACCGTTTTGTGCAAAACTGGTATTACGTAAATGTAGAAGATTTCGGACCCGCCGGATACATCGGCTTTGCCTCTCTGGCCTTTTCAACGGTGCTGCCGGCAGTGCTCAGCACGTATGCCCTGTTGCTGACCTGGCCGATTTTCAGGGTCGGTTTGAGCCGGGTGCAACCGATCCGCATCAACAGACCCGGTGCAGCAGCATCGGCGGCTTTGGCGATTTCCGGCTGCGGCCTGCTGCTGATAAGCGTCTATCCGGATATCTTCTATCCGCTGGTGTGGTGCGCACCGCTCGTGATTCTGACGGCTCTGCAAACCTTGTGGGGGCGCCCGACCATATTCAGTCCCCTGGCTCACGGTGATTGGCGCCATATCATGGCCGTCGCAGTTTCAGCGCTGGTTTGCGGCTTTTTTTGGGAACTGTGGAACATCAACAGCCTGGCACAGTGGCGCTATTCCATCCCCTTTGTGGACCGGTTTCATCTGTTTGCCATGCCCCTTTTGGGATACGGCGGCTACCTTCCATTTGGCCTGGAGTGTCTGGTGGTGGGGCAGCCAATTATGGGCAAGACTCTGGACAAACAGGGAAAATCGTGTCATTTTTTCCCGGATTACCAACACCAATGAAGGATAGGCTATGCACAAATTATTGACCGACAATCCAGGCGAGCAAATGCTCATGCTGGGCAATGAGGCCATTGCCCGCGGCGCTGTTGAGGCCGGTGTGGCCTTCGGCAGCACTTACCCCGGAACACCCTCTTCGGAGATCTCATTGAACCTGTTTCAGATCTCGAAGCAAAGCGATCTTTATTTCGAGTACAGCACCAATGAGAAAGTGGCCCTGGAAGTTGCGGCGGGAGCCGCCAATTCAGGCCTGCGAACCATGTGCATGATGAAGCATGTTGGAATGAATGTGGCCGCAGATCCACTGATGACACTGGCCTATGTCGGGGTCAAGGGTGGCATGGTGATCCTGTCGGCAGACGATCCGTTTATGTTCTCCAGTCAGAATGAGCAGGACAATCGTTACTATGCCAAATTGTCGGGACTTTCCATGCTGGAACCTTCCTCTGTGGTCGAAGCCAAAGAGATGCTGATCTATGCCTTTGATTTGTCCGAAAAACTTGCCGAGCCGGTCATCTTCCGCACCACCACGCGTATCAATCACTCCAACGCATTTATAACGCTTGGAAAAATTCGTACCCCCGATACAAAGGGAGATTTCGCAAAAGACCCGATGCGCTATGTGACCGTGCCGGCCGTGTCGCGTCAGCTTCATCAGCGCCTGCTGAGCAATATAGAAAAAGCAAGCCAGGTCTCGGAATCGTGCGGGTACAACCACAGCAGCGGCCAGGGATCGTGGGGCATTATCTGCAGCGGCGTCAGCCATACCTATGTGAAAGACGCCGTCAAGGATCTGGGCCTGAATGACCGGGTGCGGGTCCTGCGCCTGGGGTTCACCCATCCGCTGCCGTCCAACACCATCAAAGATTATTTAAGGGATTGCGACAAGGTCCTCGTCGTCGAAGAGGGCGAGCCCTACCTGGAAGAAAGCGTCAAAGCCCTGGCCCAGGAAGCCGGTCTGACGCTGCCCATCAACGGCAAAAGAGAGGATCTTTTTTCACGACTGTTCGAGTACAATCCAGGCCTGGTACGCAAGGTGATGGCCGCTTACTTCGAAATCGACTACACACCGCCCCGGCAGGTCGACCTGAGCGACGTACCGGATCTGCCGGCCAGACCGCCGAACTTGTGTGCCGGCTGCTCCCACCGGGCCACCTTTTATGCCATTGCCAAAGCAGCGACCGGCCGGGAAACCATCTATCCCACCGACATCGGGTGCTATACCCTCGGCTTCTTGCCGCCGCTTGCCATGGGGGATTTTCTGATCTGCATGGGATCTTCGGTAAGCAGCAGCTGCGGTTTCTCCCAGGCCACGGACAAAAAAGTGATCTCCTTTATCGGTGATTCAACCTTCTTCCACTCCGGCATCACCGGCCTGGTCAATGCGGTTTACAACAACCATGACTTTACGCTGGTGATACTGGACAACGGCACGACAGCCATGACCGGCCACCAGCCGCACCCCGGCGTCGACATGGCGGCGTTGAACATGCCAGGCTACAAACGTATTTCCATTGAGACGGTGGTTCGGGCTGTGGGAGTCGAACACGTCACCGTGATCGACCCCTACAAATTGAACAAGAGCATCTCGGCCATCAGCGACGCCCTTGATTTTAAGGGGGTATCGGTAATCATCTCTCAACAGATCTGCACGCTGTATGCCAAGGGATTGAAACAGCTCAAAACGCGGGCGTTTCAGGTGACCGAACGCTGTAAAAATCATCGCGACTGCTTGAACACCTTCGCCTGTCCGGCGTTTTATCTGGATGGCGAACAGGTTAGGATCGATCCCGATGTGTGTGTCGGCTGTGCTGTCTGTGCTCAGATATGCCCGGAGAACGCCATCACACCCCTAAAACGGGCCGATAAACGAAAAGGATAGACTATGGATGCAATCCGACTGATTATTGTAGCTGTGGGTGGACAGGGAAACCTTTTGGCTACCAAAGTGCTGGGGGAAGCCGCCTTGCTGGCGGGTGTACCGGTCCGCATGAGTGAAATCCACGGCATGGCCCAGCGCGGCGGCGTTGTGGAATCGGCCGTGGTCTTCGGTGAAGCCGACAGCATGCTGATCTCCGATGGGGAAGCGGATGTGCTGGTGGGCTTCGAACCTGCCGAAACCCTGCGTGCGCTGGGAAAATGCAACTCAAATACGGTCGTTATCACAAACCTGGCGCCCTTGCCGCCGTTTACGGTTGCCATCGGCAAAGGGGTCTATCCGGACCTGGAAAAACTCCAGGAGCTGATCCGGGCAAAGACCAAGCAATTGATCGCCTTCGACGCCCTGGCCCTGGCAAAAAAAGCGGGAACAACCATGGCGCTGAACATGGTCCTGCTGGGGGCACTTATTCAGGCCGACGTCATCCCCATTGGTGCCGGCCACGTGCGTACGGCCATCGAGACAAAAACCAAGCCCGCCTTTGCGGCCATCAATCGCGAAGCATTCGACCAGGGCTACGCTGCCGCACAGGCATCGAACAATTCCCACCCTTAAAGGGGGGAAGTAAAAAGCCGAG
>JASFGJ010000531.1:0-3434 GCA_050123815.1 Desulfobacteraceae bacterium | reverse complement strand
CCTATAGAGCAACCAATCGACGACCGCTTCCAGCCTGCTTACCAGAGGCGGTTATTAAACGTGAGTCACGATTCTGCCATATTGAATACCCACAAGATGGAGGTTTTATGAGCAATACGGGTGAGAGGAAAGATGTCGGTGAACTGTATGCATTTGCCCAAGAGACCATTCGACAAATGGGGCGCGAGGCCCTGACGTTTTTTAGCAAGGACCGTGATCAAAAGCCGGCATTCGACCAGGATCTGGTAACCCAGGCGGAGCTTCATTTAAATCAATCCTTTCAAAATATTATTGCCGATCAATACCCCAGGCACCAGGCGTTCGGCCAGGGCACCCTCGACGAAGGATACACCCACGGCGCCGGGCGCTATTTATGGGTGTTCGATGCCCTTGACGGGGTCGATAATTTCCAATCGGGGATTCCTATCTGGGGGATGTCCATTGCTTTATACGAAAACTACTGGCCCGTGCTGGGGCTTTTTTATATGCCGGCCACCAACGATTTGTTTCGGGCCTGTGCCGGGCAGTCCGCTTATTGGAACGATCGTCGGATCAAGATGGGCAATCGCGGCGAGATCTCACAGGAGAGCTTGTTGCTGACCTTTTCGCGTTTCCATTTGTTCTATAAAAGCCAGTTTCCCGGTAAAATAAGGGACTTCGGCAGTACCGGAGCCCATATTTGCTACGTGGCCATGGGGCGGGCGGATGCCGCATTCATCGCCAACGAATCATTTAAAGATTTATGCGCCGTCAGTGTGATCATCGAGGCTGCGGGCGGGAAACTGCTCAAGGGCGATGGCAGTGCATTTTTTCTGGGTGATTATATGGATGGGCGCCGTATTGATGACCTTCTGATGATTGCCAGCCCATCATATGCACGGGCTATACTGGACTCACTAAGCCCCAGTTAAAGCAATCAAAGCACGCACAGCGATCAAAAACAATCAAGCAACAGCTGGTTTTATTTTTTTTTCTTATTCGGCTTTGCAGATCTGTTTTCTCTCTGGAAGAAGTAGGCGCATACTGACAGGACGGCACTGTAAATTAAGCAGAATTGCCAAATCTCGTCCGCGGTACGGCGAGCGGCGATATAGAAGATCCAGGTTAAAAATATCAGCAGCTTAATTTTCATAGCTTACTCACAGATTTCCGGATGCCGTTGAATCCGCCTTTCGTGCACAATATCGGTCGTTGACGGGTTTTCTTTAAAAGTTTAAGTGGTGGTGAAAGGGACCGGTTTGCCGGTGTTATAGGCCAAGGCCTGGCAGGTGGCGATTAATTTGCCTGTTTGATTCGTGATTTTAATGTCATAGGTTGCCGTTTTGCGTGTGGTGACAATCTCTTTGGCTTCGGCTCTAAGCTCATCTCCCGCCTGTGTGGTGCTCACGTAGGTGACATTGACATTGAGTGCCACGGCAATCGTGCCGTGGGTTTGCGCCGCTGTTTCGAACGCCTCGTCGATCAAGGCGAACAAGGCTCCACCGTGGGCTTTGTTGTAAATATTATCCATGGTTTCGGGGGCATATTTCATTTTTACGATGGAGTGTCCCAGGCCCAAATGCTCCAGGGTGATGCCGAGTTCCCGGGCGAAAGGCTCACGAGCGGCGGCGCGTTGGATTCCCTCTTTCAGTGCTTGGTCCATGATTTGCTCCAGGTTCGCTGCTACAATTCTTTAAAACACCAATAGGGGTAATCGATCTGGTATTCGGCGACTTTGCCGGGATTGCTCTCCCGGCTGGCCACCACCCACAGCTGGCTCATGCGCTTTTCAGTGGAGACCGGATCGAGGGGATCCCAATTTGGTGTCAGGATCATGGCGTTATCGGCACTGTATTCGATATCACCCGACTCTTTAAAGGAACTGATATCGGGTTTTTCGCCATATCCGCCGCCTTTGCCGCGAGACAATTCGCTGATGACCAGGAAACACACCTGCTGTTCATCGCGAATGGCCTCCAAGGATCGCAGCCAGGAGTCGATTCCGGTGCGCCGCTCGCTCAGGTCCTTGAACGGCAGCTTGTGCAAACTGTCCACGACAATCAGCAGGTCATCCTTACGGGTTTCATGTTTGACAAAATCGATATGCCGGCGCATCATTTCCGGATTCAGCGTTCGATCCGTGACCACCCGGAAGCAGGTGAGCATCTGGTTGAATCCGGCAAGGGCCTCGGCATAGATTTTTGACTCTTCTGAATTCAGATCGCCCCGACGAAGCCTGTTTTCAGGGATCCGGCTGGTTCTGACCAGCGTTCGCACATAGATTTTCTGCCGTCCGTTTTCAAAATCATAATAGATCACCGGCAAATTGCGTCGCGCCACCTCGGTCGAAATCTGCATAAAAAAGCAGGACTTGCCGGCCTTTGGCGGGCCTCCCATGATGTTGATGCCGCGCAGACCGTCCAAGGCCTGGTCCAATTTAAAAAATCCGGTCTCAATACCTATGATTTTTTTGCCTTTTTGCTTTTCAAGGGCATCAAGCAATTGTTGATTCTCCTTTTGCGGCGAAGCAAAAGGGGAAAAGGCTGTCGATTGTTTGAGCATGACCGCAAGCTGCTTTTTAAGTCCATCGCCGCTTTCCATGGCCAGGTCAGTCAGGCCCTGGCCGCGTTTCATGCCGGCCGGCCATTTCAGGATGCGGGCTCTGAATCCCAAATGTGTGGCCAGATTGCGTGCCGACAGGCGGGCCTCAGGCGTGTTGGGCACCAGCATAAAGATGTGTTCGATCAACGCCAGGCGCTGCGGATCGAGCCGGCTCAGGTCAGATGCCGAAGTAACCGCTATGGCAGGATAGCCCAACTCTTTGAGGATCAAAAGATTCAGTTCGCCTTCCGTTACGAAAAGTGCACCGCCTTGACAGCGATCGATTTCCTGAATGTTGTAGATAGTGAACTCATCTTTGAAAAATGCTTCATTGCCATGCCAAAAGGTGTCCTCTTCTTTGTCGGGCATCAGGCAATGCGCGGCATAGGCAAAGCCGCTCTCCTGAAAATAGGGATAGACGAGATAGCGGCCGTTGAATCCGATCCTCAGCTCTTCCAGAGGCGCTTTGGATATGCCGAACCGGGAAAAGTAGTCGTATTGATCCGATCCCATCAGCGACGCAAACTGGGTCAATTCGGCACCGAGATGTTTGCTCGGATAGGAAACACTGATCGCATAGGCCTCTGCATCAGGGTCGACACCAGGGACCGTGTCGGTAGCAATGCCCATCAAACGGGCGAAATGAGGATGAAATCCGGCGGAAACGCAACGGTTCGAACATTTAAAAAACCCACGAAAATAACTTTCGCGATTAAGAAAAACCGCGATCTGCCCCGGCTTGGCATCCGGTTTATCGCTGCAGAAGGGGCAGGGGCCGCTGAGCAGGCTGCCTTTGAGTTCAGCGTTGGGAAGGTGCTGTTGATAGAAGGCTTTGATTTGCGCAAAGGTCGTCA
>JASFGJ010000530.1:0-3437 GCA_050123815.1 Desulfobacteraceae bacterium | reverse complement strand
AGGCGAGTGCTTCAACGCCAAAAATGTAAGGTTATTTTTGCGCAAACCCTATAAGTGGTTTCAAGATATTCGCTCGCTTCGCATGTCAAATCTGCCATGAGACATGCAACGGCACCCCACACAATGGAAAGAAATATGGAAGGAAATGATGATGAACCAAAATAGCAAATGGGTCTATCGATTCGATGAACTTGACGAGGCACAATCATATGTTGGCGGAAGCTGGGATGCTGTTCGTGCTCTTTTCGGTGGAAAAGGCGCCAATCTCGCAGACATGCAGCGATTGGAAGTGCCGGTACCGCCCGGTTTCACAGTGACGACCGAGGCGTGCAATGCCTACCTCGACGCCGGTGGTGTATTTCCCGACGGCATGTGGGAGCAAACCCTCGAGGCCCTTAAAGCTGTGGAAGCAGCCACCGGAAAGCAACTCGGGCTGGTCGACAATCCCCTGCTGGTCTCCTGCCGATCCGGCGCCAAGTTTTCCATGCCGGGCATGATGGATACCGTTCTCAATATCGGCCTGAACGATGAGACCGCCCAGGGGATGATCACGCTGACCAACGATGCGCGATTTGTATATGACGCCTACCGCCGCTTGATCCAGATGTTCGGCACTGTGGTGATGTCCATCCCGGACGAGCCGTTTGAAGCGGTTCTTGAAAAAGCCCGTCATCAGGCCGGTGTCGAATCGGATACCGAGTTGTCTGCCGATGATTGGCAGCAGATCTGTGCCAAATTTAAAACCATCTTTCGCAGCCACACCCAGATCGACTTTCCCCAGGGGCCGATGGAGCAACTGAAAATGGCCGTTGAAGCGGTGTTTAAAAGCTGGAACGGTAAACGTGCCATCGACTACCGCAACGCAGCGGGTATTGCCCACGACCTGGGCACGGCCGTCAATATCGTTACCATGGTATTCGGCAACATGGGACCGGACTGCGCCACCGGCGTTGCCATGACCCGCAACGGCTCCACCGGCGAAGCGCACATTGAAGGCGACTACCTTATCAACGCCCAGGGCGAAGACGTGGTGGCCGGCATCCGCATGACCCAGAACATTGATGAGATGGCCGAATCCATGCCCGAAGCCTATAAAGAGCTGCAAACCATCGCCGATCGGTTGGAAAATCACTACCGGGAAATGCAGGATGTTGAATTCACCATTGAAAAGGGCAAATTGTGGATGCTGCAGACCCGCGACGGCAAGCGCACGGCTCAAGCGGCCGTGCGCATCGCGGTCGAAATGTTCGAACAGGGCCTGATTACCAAGGAAGAGGCCGTCCGTCGCGTGAGCCCCGAGCAGGTTGATTTTTTTCTGCACCCCCAGTTTGACACCGCCGCTCAGGCGGAGGCGCGCAGCCAGGGCAGGTTGCTGGCCAAAGGGTTGAATGTGTCGCCCGGCGCAGCATACGGCATCGTGGCCCTGGACGCGGACCTGGCGGAAAGCTGGGCCAAGGAAGACGGCAAAAAGGTCATCATGGTGCGCCCCGAAACCAAACCGGACGACGTGCACGGCATGCTGGCCGCTCAGGGAATTCTCACCAGCCGCGGCGGACGTACCAGTCACGCCGCACTCGTGGCCAGGCAGTTCGGCAAACCGGCCGTTGTGGGCGTTTCCGATTTGTCCATCGATTTGAACAAGCATCTGATGACCGTTAACGGTAAAACCATTCTCGAAGGCGATTGGATCTCCATCGACGGCAATACCGGTGAAGTATTTATCGACAAACTGGAGACCATGGTGCCGGATATCAAAGATCCATGGCTGATTAAATTGCTCGAATGGGCGGATGAGTTCCGCACTCTGGGCGTATGGGCCAACGCCGATTATCCCGTTGACGCGCGGCGCGCCAGAGAATACGGAGCCCAGGGCATCGGACTGTGCCGCAGCGAGCATATGTTTTTCGAAACCGAGCGGCTGCCCCATTTTCAAGAAATGATCATGACCGATCTGCCCATCGAGCGCCGTCAGGCCCTGGACGCCTTGCTGCCCTTTCAACGCGAGGACTTTGCCGGCCTGTTCCGCGTCATGGACGGCCTGCCGGTCATCATCCGCTTGATCGATCCGCCCCTGCACGAATTTCTACCCGATCTGATTGAACTGATGCGGGAGATGATGGATCTGAAACTGCGTGTCAAACATGCCGCCACACTGGTAGAGATCGAAGATTTGCTGCAGCAGCTGAGCAAAAAGGAGCAGATACGCAGCCGGGCCCTGCAGCTGCGCGAGCAGAATCCCATGCTCGGACTGCGCGGCGTTCGTCTGGGAATCCACATCCCCGAATTGACCACCATGCAGGTCAGGGCCATATTCGAAGCCGCCTGCATGGTCCAGCGCGAAGGCATCACGGTGCTTCCCAAAATCATGATCCCGCTGACAGCCCATGCCAACGAGCTCAAGGTGCAACGCGATGTGTTGGAAGCAGAGGCCAAGAAAGTCATGGAAGAACAAGGCATTCAGATCGATTATAAATTCGGCACCATGATCGAACTGCCGCGGGCCGCCCTGACGGCGGACCAGATCTCCGCCCACGCCCAGTTTTTCTCTTTCGGCACCAATGACCTGACCCAGACGACCTACGGCATATCCCGGGACGATGCCGAAGCCGGTTTCCTGATCGAATACATGGAAAACGAAGTTCTGCCGGACAACCCCTTTGCCACCCTCGACGCAGACGGTGTCGGCGCATTGATGGAGATTGCCGTAACAAAAGGACGCACCACGCGTCCGGAAATGGAATGCGGCATTTGCGGTGAGCACGGCGGCGATCCCGAATCCATCGCCATCTGCCATCGGCTGGGGCTCAACTACGTATCGTGCTCGCCGTTCCGGGTACCCATCGCCAGGTTGGCGGCCGCCCATGCAGCGTTGAAGGAGAATGACGAAAAGTAAACACCCATTGCATCGCCTGCTCCATTTGTTCAAACCCCAGTGGTGGAGGTTCGAGTGGCGCTACTGGCGCCACCGAACCCCATGGGACACCAATATCACCCCTCCGGAGGTCATGGCCTTTCTTGAACAGGCGCCTCCCGGTCGAGCGTTGGACTTGGGGTGCGGCACCGGCACCAACGCCATCACCCTCGCCCAGCGCGGGTGGCAGGTAACGGCCATTGATTTTTCGGTAAAAGCCATCGCCAGCGCGCGGCGCAAGGCTTCCGCGGCCGGGCTTGATGTTGATTTTCAATGGGGTGATGTGTCCGATCTGTCCGCAGTGATAGGCCCATTCGACTACGCCTTGGACATCGGCTGTTTGTTTACCTTATCACCGGAGGCCAGGCAGAGCTGTATTGACGGTTTGGCAAGGCTGCTACCGGCGGGCAGCCATTACATGCTCTATGCCTGGCTGCCCAGTCAATTCGGCGACCAGATCATGGGCCTGGCACCGGAAGAGGTCTCCGCTTTGATTGATCCTTATTTTCAACAGGACCAGATGGTC
>JASFGJ010000529.1:0-3460 GCA_050123815.1 Desulfobacteraceae bacterium | reverse complement strand
AGGAGCATGATTTCACCTGGAAACCGAAAAACTACGGCAAGAAATTTTACGGCCCGACCCTGCTGCGGCAGGCCCTGGCCAAGTCGCGCAACGTTGTGACCATCAAGATCCTGCAGGATATCGGCATCGATTATGTATTGGATTACGCCGCCAAGCTGGGTGTCGAGTCTGAACTCAGCCGCGATTTGTCCGTAGCGCTGGGATCGTCCGGGGTCTCGCTGTTTGAAATCGTGCAGGCTTATTCCGTGTTCGCCAACCAGGGCTATCTGGTTCAGCCGGCTTTCATCACGAAGATTGAAGACCGTTTCGGCAATGTGCTTGAGGAGATGAACCCCGTTCGTGAAAAGGTCATCGAAAAAAGCACGGCTTACATGATGACCAGTCTTCTTGAAGGCGTGGTCAAGTTTGGCACCGGTCAACGGGTCCGCGCGCTCAAACGGCCGGTGGCCGGCAAAACCGGAACCACCAACAACTTGTACGATGCATGGTTTGTCGGGTATACGCCCCGCTATATCACCGGGGTCTGGGTGGGATTCGACCAGGAGCGGTCGCTGGGCAAGGGGGAGACCGGTTCCCGCGCCGCCAGCCCCATATGGCTCGGGTTTATGCAGAACGTGCTGCAAAAAGAGCCCGTGCGGGTCTTTCAGGTGCCGGAGGGCGTCGTCTTTGCCAAAATTGACGCCGAGACGGGCCTGCTGCCGATTCCCGAATCCAAAAAGACCATTTTCGAATGTTTCAAGGAGGGCACGGTGCCCACCGAATACACCGCCAAACCGGGCACCGTCACCGATCCCGAACACTTCTTCAAACAGGATTTGTAAAAAAAATCCATGGGACTGCGCAACATCTTATTGGTCCTCTCCCTGCTGGCTTTTTTATCGGCATCCGCCGGCGGTATCCTTTACTACTCTGCCCTTCGCACCGCAGCTTTTCAAGAGGCCGAACAGCAAGCCGTAGCCAATACGGAGCTGATTCGAAACAGCCTCAACGCACTTTTGTCCGAAAATGAAAAAGTTGTCGAGACCCTGGCCGGAATGCGCGCCCTTCAGCGCGTCTTGCGGACCCGTGAACCCGATGATCTCTATTACGCCAATGTGGTGCTGGATCATTTTGAATCGACGCTGGGGGTGGATGTCTGCTATCTGATGGATCGCAGCGGCGTGACCATCGCTTCCAGCAATCGCAAGGCGCCCGACAGCTTCGTCGGCAGGAACTTTTCCTTCCGTCCCTATTTCCAACAAGCGGTCCATGGCTTGCACGGTGCTTATCTGGCTCTGGGAACCACCTCCTCTCGCCGCGGGGTCTATCACAGCTATCCAATCTACGACGATCCTGAGGGCCTGCCCGTTGGGGTGGCTGTTATCAAGTCTCCCATTGACAAGGTCGAAAAAGCAATCGGTCTGCCCACCGATGATACGGTGATGGTGACCAACAGCCAGGGGGTCATCTTTATCTCCAATCGTCCGGAGTGGCTTTTTCACTATGCCTGGCAGCTGTCTCCCGATCAACTCGCAACCATCGCCAATAACCGACAGTTTGGAAAAGGGCCGTGGTACTGGGTGGGGCTGCGGCAAATCGACACCATTAATGTTGAGGATCGGAAGGGCCGGCGCTACCTGATGCATCAGGCAGCGCTGGACCGATTCAAAGGATGGAAGATCATCCATCTGCGCGACATGAAGCTGATCGTCCGGTCGGTTTCCGGTCCGCTGCTGAGCGTTGTGGGGCCGGTCGTCATTTTGCTTTCGCTGCTGATTTGCGTATCGGTTCTCGGTCTGTACCGCAAGGCCAGTCGTGAAATCCGGCGCCGTCGGGACGCAGAGCAGGCGCTGCGCCAGAGCGAGGCCCGCTATCGCAACCTGTATCACCATACGCCGGCCATGCTGCACTCCATTGACACCAACGGCCGGATCGTCAGTGTGAGCGACTACTGGGTGGAGATGCTGGGCTACGGCCGCGAGGAGGTGATCGGGCGGCCGCTGACCGATTTTTTAACTCCCGAGGCGAAACAGTACGCCCTCGAGACCGTGATGCCCAATTTTTTCAACAACGGATTTGTCAAAGATGTGACCTATGATTTTATTAAAAGAGACGGTAGTGTGATCGAGGTCATGCTTTCGGCCATTGCCGACCGCGATACCAGCGGAGAAATTCAACGCTCCTTGGCTGTCTCTATCGACATGACCGCCCGCAATCGCGCGGAAGAGGCTCTGCGCATCGCCAAAGAGGCCCTGAGCAGCTACTCCAAAGAACTGGAGGGTCAGGTGGCCAAGCGCACCAGCGAGATTTCCAGCATCTTGAAATACACACCCGCCGTGGTCTACATGAAAGACACCCAGGGCAGGTATTTGCTGGTCAATTCCCGCTATGAAGAGCTTTTCGGTGTTCGCAGCGAGGCGGTTCGTGGAAAAACCGACACCGATTTTCTGCCTTCCGAAGTGGCCGAACAGTTTCGCGCCAATGATGAGCGCGTCCTGGCCGAGGGGCATTCTCTACATGTCGAAGAAGAGATCGAGCACAAAGATGGGCGGCACACCTATCTGTCAGTCAAGTTTCCGATTTATGAAGAATCGGGAAAGGTTCGCGGCGTGTGTGGTATCGCCACCGATATCACGGCCGCCAAAAAGGCCAGAGAACAACTGCGGCGCCTTTCGGCGTCCATCATGGCCAACCAGGAGAAGGAGCGCAGCGCCATAGCCCGGGAGCTGCATGACGAGCTGGGCCAGTTGCTGACCGCCCTGCGATTGGATGCGGTCTGGCTGCAGGAGCGGTGCCGTGATAATGACGAGCAGGTCGGCGAGCGTGCCGGCGCCATGTGCCGCTTGATCGATACCACCATTGAAGATGTGCGGGGATTGGCCATTCGCTTGAGGCCCGGCGTTCTCGACGACCTCGGCCTTGTCGATGCTCTGGAATGGTTTACCAGCGATTTTGAGCGGCGGACACAGATTTCCTGTATTTTGAGCCATGACACCATTCCCACAGTGGACAACACCGTGGCCACCGTTGCGTATCGCATCGCCCAGGAGGCGCTGACCAACGTGGCGCGGCACGCCAAGGCCGCCCGTGTCGAAGTTTCATTGGCAATGGAGCAAAACTTTCTGGTCCTGCGCGTTTCCGATGACGGGCAGGGTTTTAATCCGGATACCCTGAACGAGGCGGATGTGCTGGGCCTTGCCGGTATGCGTGAGCGGGCCTCCCTTGTCGACGGCGAATTTATGGTTGATTCCAGTCCGGGACAGGGCACGCGATTGAAACTGCGTGTGCCGCTGAGCAACTACACAGGGAGCTTTACTTGATCAACTAAAGGACGGATAGCAGAGCAGTATGGCTCATGGCGATGGGCGGCCTTTCGGCTACACGAAACCCGACATCTTCGGCCATCGACAACTCCTGCTCAAATTCATCCAGGCCAACATGAAACCTGGGCTCGGCTATCAGGAGCATGCCGTCGGATTTC
>JASFGJ010000528.1:0-3463 GCA_050123815.1 Desulfobacteraceae bacterium | reverse complement strand
TAGCGGTTCTGAGTCAATGAAAACCACCCCCTTTTCGGGCGGTCGTTTACATTAACACTTGCTTGAGGCGCGCCAATTCCGCCTCGCCTTCCTGAAGAAATTCATCGATGATCGCCTTCAGGGGCATCACTTTGTCCACCAGGCCCACCGATTGGCCTGCCATGAGCGAGCCTTTGGTTATATCGCCGTCGATAACCGCATTCTTCAATGCGCCGATCCAGAAGTGTTCAGCGGCAAATTGCGCCTGCTGTCGATCCATCAAGCCGTTGTCCAGCTTATGCAGCAGCTCCAGCTGCAGTTTGGCAAATTCGATGGTGCCCTCATTTTTTAATGATCGGACCGGTATGATGGGCAAACGACTGTCAAACTGGGGGGTGGCCATCGCGTCCCGAGCCTTGGCTTTGCGGAATGCTTCTTTAAACCGTGGGTGGGCAATGCACTCTTCGGCCATAACGAAACGGGTGCCCATTTGTACCCCTGCTGCACCCATCATCATCAAGTGGGTCATCATGCGGCCCGTGGCAATGCCGCCGGCAATGAAGATCGGCACGTCGTCCACTTCGAACAGGATTTGCTGAAGCAGCACCGACAGCGCAACCGGGCCGATATGCCCGCCGGCCTCGGAGCCTTCCAGCATCAGTGCATCGACGCCGCGGTCAATCAGCTGCATCGCCAGCATTGCGGTGGGTGCAAAGCAGATCACCTTAGCACCGCTTGACTTGGCCTGCTCAATCTCTTTCTTTTTGGGGATGCCGCCGGCAAAGACTACAAAATCGCAGCCCAAATCGCAGACCAGGTTCAGATGGTCGTGGTAGATCGGCGCCAGGGTGATGATATTGACGCCGAACGGGTGGTTTGAGAGCCGTCGTGTCTCTTCCACCTGGTCTTTCAGTACCTCTACCGGCGCATTGCCGCCGGCCAGCAGGCCGAAACCGCCGGCCTTTCCGACAGCCGTGACCAGCTTTGGATCGCTGACCCAGGTCATGGCGCCGCACATGATGGGGTAACGGCATCCGAGAAATCGGCGGCCGGTTTCGAAAAATCGATCGATCAGCAAGATATACCTCCTCAAGGTCGTTTCAAAAGAGTCGTTTAGTGCTCAGGGGCCAAGCTATTTCAAATCAAAATTTAAAACATTGTTTTGATGAAAATCATATATAAAAACATACCGTTTTGGTATGAAAACAAAAAGCCGGCGAAACCGCTGCTTATCATTTTCCCTCTTTCCTGTCCATAGGCCGGAAAGAGATCGTGTCTCTAATTGGTGTCCATCCATCTATTCCCTCTCCCTTGAGGGAGAGGGTCAGGGTGAGGGTGTAAGGCTTTGAAATCACACCCCTCACCCAGCCTCTCCCCCTCAAGGGGGAGAGGAGAACGGTATTAATGGATGAGCACTAGTTGATTCCGGATATGGCAAAATGCAGCAGTCTCAGCTGTCCAATGATGAATCCGTCGCGAATCCAAGTGTCGGGATCGTGTAAAGTCCCATGAAATACTGCCGATATATCCAGTATCATGCCAAAGGACTGATACATAATTGTTGTGCGCATTCGCATATACCTCCGGCATTTCTGAATTTGTATGAAAGCTCGCAGTGCAAGGAAAGCTTATGGATATCAACTATCGGGATTTAATAGGCCATCTCATCGACGGATTGTACCTGGTCGATGAACAAAGAAGGATCATTTACTGGAACCAATCAGCGGAACGCATCACCGGCTTTTCGAAGGATGAAGTCATCGGGCACGCCTGCCATGAAAATATCCTGGTTCATGTCGACACACAGGGACGGGGGCTCTGCCAAAGCGTGTGTCCCCTGGCCGCCACCATGAAAGACGGAACTCCACGCGACGCCGAGGTCTATCTGCACCATAAGCAGGGACATCGGGTGCCGGTCTGGGTGCGCACCACGCAATTGAAAGACTCAACAGGGCAGGTGGTCGGCGGTGCCGAGCTTTTCAGTGATTTGAGCGCCAGCAATGCCATTGCCAATAAGATCGAGGAACTTGAACGCCTTTCGCTGATCGATACCCTGACCCAACTGGCCAACCGGCGCTTTGTGGAGATGGAGTTGGTGGGACGCCTCTCGGAAAAACAGCGTTACCAACTTTCGTTCGGGTTGTTAATGCTGGACATCGACTTTTTCAAGAAGGTGAACGATCGATACGGGCATGATGTTGGAGACCGCGTGCTGCAAACGGTCTCCAAAACGATGGTACAGTCGGCCAGACCGCACGACTTGTTTGGCCGCTGGGGCGGTGAGGAATTTATCGGCATTGTCCGCAACGTCGATCAGGAGGGGTTGCGAGCGGTTTGCGAACGCCTTCGAACGCTTATCGCCAACTCGTTTGTCAAGCAAAACGGCGGTTTCATCAACGTTACGGTATCCATTGGCGCAACAGTGGCCGGTGACGATGACAATCCTGAATCGATCGTCAAGCGCGCCGACCAGTTGCTCTATTCCAGCAAACGGGAGGGCAGGGATCGTTGTACGCTGGGATGATCGCTAGTCGGGCCCGGTGATCGCCGGCGCCGTTCCGCAGATCTTGCATACGGGATTACGCTTAATATTCAAGGTCGTGAACCGCATCTCCCGCGCATCCAGTTTCATCAGCCGATCCTGCAACAGCGCTCCCGTGCCAAGGATATATTTTAACGCTTCGGTGGCCTGCACCGTCCCGAGTGTTCCCGCAACTGCGCCAAGTATCCCGACCTGTGCGGCTCCCGGCACCGATCCGGGAGGCGGCGGTTGATCAAAGAGACAGCGCAGGCAGGCACTGCGGCCCGGCAGGACGGTTAGGGTCTGCCCCGACATGCGCAGCACGCCTGCATGGGAAAATGGCTTTTCAGCCAGCACACACGCATCGTTGACTAGAAATTTCGCTTCGAAATTATCGGTAGCCTCCACGACAAAGTCGTAACCGTCAATCATCTGCGCAATGTTTTCGGGCGCTGCCATCAACGGGTGTTTAATGAGGCGCACATCGGGATTGAGACAGCTTAGCTTTTCCGCGGCTGAATCGACTTTCGGACGGCCCACGTCAGATGTCGCGTGAATGATTTGCCGTTGAAGATTGGAGGGGTCGACGATATCACCATCGGTGATGCCGAGTGTGCCGACGCCGGCTGCCGCCAGGTACAACAGGGCGGGTGATCCCAGCCCGCCGGTTCCGATGACCAGTACGCTTGCATCGGATATCTTCTGCTGACCGCCTTCGCCAACCGCATCCAAAACCAATTGTCGATTGTAGCGTTCGCGCTGTTTATCCGTAAGTTTCATGGAAACGCTTATAGCATACTCCTGTCGATGGAATCCAACCCCTTGGATTTGATCGTTCCATTCAGCAATTCCCGGTAAATGCGATTCATTACAATTATTAAGGATTTTCCAAGAGTCGCAATAAAAAAATCGCGGTATGCAGGCGCTGTGGGAGCGGCGTCTCGCCGCGACAAGGCCTTCTCA
>JASFGJ010000527.1:0-3475 GCA_050123815.1 Desulfobacteraceae bacterium | reverse complement strand
TTGTTCGGCCCTCCGTTTATTGTGTTGTTCAATATTGTCGGGCTTGATGATTGATTGTTAATACCTGTGAATCTTTCTATTGATCCAGTATCTCCGCCGCTCATAGTGTTATTCGATATGATCGGGCTTGATGATTGATTGTAAATGCCTGTGAATCTTGCTGTTGCTTCAGTATCTCCGACGTTTATCGTGTTATTCGATATGATCGGGCTTGATGATTGATTTTCAATGCCTCTGGTATTTGTCCCTGTACCTCCGTCGGTTATCGTATTGTTGGAAATTGTCGGGCTGGAGTCGGTGTTGTATATGCACACAGAGCGCGCAAGGTCGACAGCATTGCATCCGTTTATGGTAAAGCCGTCTATCCTTACTGTTCCTGAAATCTCCGAGCAATAAATCGTGGAAAAAACACCGTAAATCGTAGGTTCCCTTGTATCGGTAATAATCGTTTCATGGGCAGCGGCGTCCCTTTTGCTGAAGTCCTCCGAATATCCGCCAAGTAGGGACACCCCGTCCTTCATGGTAATCTGGTCTGTGATCTCGTAGGTCCCTTCTGCAACGCGGACTTCTGTCGGTTCTGTTGCAGCATCAATTGCGCTTTGTATGGTCAGTTTCGGCTCGCTTAGAGTTCCCGGATTGGCATCATCACCGCTTGTGCTGACATACAGATAATCAGAGCCCCACGCGGCATAAAGCGTGATATCGGATGTGCCCATAGTAAAGGCTTGGCCCTGGGTGTAAGTTGTTCCGCTGCCTTCCGCCCGGGTGTTCCAGCCGTTAAAAAAGAATCCCTCTTTCTCTAGACTGCCCGTATTGCCGAGCACTGTGACGGTTTGTCCTTGTTCGTAACCGGTACTGTCAATCGGAACGCTCCCTGCGGTGTGGCCGTTGCCGTCGTAGGTCACAGTGTAGCTGAGTGCTTCAGGGGGGTCATCGTTGTGTCGGTCATTGTTGGGTTCACTATCATGACACGCTCCAAAAAAAACCACGATAAACAACAGCATCAATACTGAAATACAATTTAATCTCTTCATAGCTCCGTCCTCTTATAAGTCTGAGCAGCTTAGCGTCTGTCGATTTTTAAACCGTAATGATGCGAAGAATGAATTGCAGGATTGCATCGCATACCATAATGGCATCCGGCGACATTCTACCCTGGGATATTTGTTCTCGCTGGAATATGAGAAAGAGCGGTATTTAAACGCGGCTTAATTTTGTATCCGCTTGTTGTCGGCCATTGCACTAATTTGAATCGATGATGCTAAATTTCATTAATGTGTTATATATACAATAGGTTAATTAATTTTTAGTTTCGCCTGACAATCTACTGATGATAACATATTTGCACTTACAAATTGGTTACATTTAGAAGAAGCGTTTTTGGGAGAGGGCGGTGAGCGTCACAATTGTGGGGGAAATGGTGCAAAAATATCTCCAACCATCCACAATATTTGGTGACATTCACCAAATGCGGTGACTGCCCGGTGCTGCATAAAGTCTGCCGCTGTGTTAATTGATAGAGTAACTGTTCTATAATACAGGCAAATATCATTTTTCTCCGGCGGCCTTTTCCTTTGGCATGCCTTTTGATGCTAAAGATAGCGCTTGTCACGCATTAACCTTAAACAGGAGACCAACCACATGTCCGGCAAATTATCCGGGAAAATCGCTCTGGTCACCGGCGGCAGCGCCGGCATCGGCCTGGCGGTGGCCAAACGTTTTAGCGCCGAAGGGGCTTATGTTTTCATCACCGGCCGGCGGCAAACCGAACTTGACCGGGCCGTGCAGCAGATCGGTGCAGAGGCTGCCGCCATCCAATGTGACGTGGCCGATCTCAACGATCTGGACCGGGTTTATCGCACCATCGAACGAGACAAGGGCCGCCTGGACGTTCTGGTGGCCAATGCGGGGGGCGGTGAGTTCCTCCCCCTGGCGGCTGTCACCGAGGAGCACTTCGATAAGACTTTCGACACCAATGTCAAAGGAACGCTGTTTTCGGTGCAGAAAGCGCTCCCGCTTCTGAGCGACGGCGGCAGCGTCATCCTGATCGGCTCCAATACCTCGGTCAAGGGAACCCCGGCCTTCAGTGTGTACAGCGCATCCAAGGCCGCCGTGCGCAGTTTTGCCCGGTGCTGGTCGCAAGACCTGAAGCATCGCGGCATTCGCGTCAACACCCTCAGCCCGGGGCCCACGCGAACGCCGGGGTTGGACGGCCTGGCTGAAACCGAACAGCAGGCGGACGAAATGCAGGCCGCCCTGAGCGATGCCATTCCCCTCGGACGCCTGGGCGCGACCGACGAAATCGCCGCGGCCGCCCTGTTTCTTGCCTCCGGGGAGAGCAGTTTCGTCACCGGGATTGAACTGTTTGTGGACGGGGGCATGTCCCAGATATAAAGAGGAGAAAAGAGATGTCGCAAGCTAAAAGCAATACAAAAGTACTTCTGAAGCCATTGCATGTGGGAATCAGCGTTCCGGATATCGAAGCGTCCATCGCCTGGTATGAGCAGATGTTCGGCTTCAGACTCGTTTCGGACAACTATTACGAGAAGTTGCCCGCCAGAATCGCCTTTATGGAACTGGGCGACTTCAGCCTCGAGCTGTTTGAAGTTTCGGGGGCGGCGCCGCTGCCGGACGACCGGCGGGTTCCCAATCGCGATATCCGGACCCATGGAACCAAACACGTGGCCTATGTTGTCGAGGATTTGCGCGGGCTGATGGAGACCTTGAAATCCAAAGGCGTGGATGTGGCCATGGATGTTTTTCCCATGGAAGGCGATCTGGTGGCGTTCATTCGCGACAATACCGGGAACCTGATTGAACTGATTCAACATCAGCAAGAGGAAGCCCCATGAAAAAAATAAAATCAGGGAGCTTTGCCGGGCCGAAACCGGCAGGGCCGAAGTGCTGCAGGGCAATATCGCTTTTGCCGTCGGCTGCGTGCGGTCCGGCATTCACAGCGCCGACGGCTATCCAGGCCCCCCCGGCACGGAAGTCATCGACCGCGGCTTGTCCCAGCTGCAAGACATGATCACGGTGGGCTGGTCGGTGAACGAGGCCGTGGCCGCCGGCGTGGGTCTAGGACACTCTCTGGCCGGACGGGACGCGGTGGTGACCATGAAAATTCCCGGATTGTTTCAAGCCGGCGCCGTTTGATCAGATACCGGAGGCGATATGACTTAGGGCCCTGAAGGACGTCGCTTCCTCATCCGTATTATGGGGAGGCAATTACAAGGCTTTCATCGCGGGGCGGGAATTTTGAAATTAAAAAGAAAGGTGTCCAATGGCCGAATGTTCTATCGATCCAAATAAAAAAGACTACTTTGCCAACGCCTACCAATATCTTTTCGAACCCAAGACCATTGTGGTCGTGGGCGCCAGCAACGATGCGCTGAAACCCGGCGGTCGTGCGATGAAAAATATCATCGATCACGGGTACGGAGGCAAGTTGTGGGCGGTGAACCCCAAAACCCCGGAC
>JASFGJ010000526.1:0-3483 GCA_050123815.1 Desulfobacteraceae bacterium | reverse complement strand
CAGTAGATTTACTACAGCTGTTCACCCTTTCCGCCTTTTTATCCCGCTGGTTTTGAGCGGGAGACTCTGGAGCCCTCCGACTTTTGCAACGATAGGGTTTATCAACAAGAACTGCTTCTGGACCGTTATCGAATGCGATTAAATTTAGATGGTGAACGGCATCACGGTCTTTGGATTCTTCTTTACGAATTTCGATCATAAATGTGTACTCCATAGTCATGTGGCCAACGAGTCTGTCGAATTTATCATTAATATCATAACTATCTGAAAAGTCAAATAATCGACAGCATTTCACAGGAGGAGAACCCATGTCATCTTGCTTACTTATGGGAAATTTCCCTGAAGTGCGCTGTTTTCCCTATTTTGGCACCGTCAGTGGCCTGAATCGATGACTTATATGATGGAATAGATGGATAACCAAAAAAAGATGAGCTCACAAACATAGAGGATCTGCTATTATCGCAGGTTTTTGCAGCCTACTAGTTGGTGTGGTTTGCTAAAGTTACTTGAAAATAGTAATACAACCAGTCCGTCTTCTACAACCGTCTAAAGCCTTTTCCCAGCAGCTCATTGACATCCGCTACAGCAACAAAGGCGTGGGGATCATATCGGCGAATGATGTCTTTCACCTTTTTATACTGATCGTATCGGATAAAAAGAACAAGCATATCGGGTTTCTGACCTTTAAAGTCATTTTCGGCTTTCACGATTGAAGAGTGCGGTGATATCTCCATATCCAAAACCTGCCGGATATCCGCCAGCGCATCAGACATTATCTGCAGCTGTTTGTATTGGTACATGCCGTAGGTGACCGAGTTAATCGTTTTGCTCAGGACATAGAGGCCAATCACCGATACCATGGCCTGTTCCAGGCCGATCACAAACACACCGGTCAGCAATAACACCGACTCGATATAGAGAACGCTTTTGCCGGGCGGAATCCCGGACTTTTCCGTTATAATTTCTGCAACACCCAATGTACCGACAAAACGAAATCCGCTGATCAACACCAGGCTGATCCCCAGGCCGACCAACAAGCTGCCGCCCACCGACATCAGAAGGATGTTGTCCGATATATGGATACCCTTGGCAGGTGCAATGGTGAGCTGCGTCATGATAGAAAACGAGATTGCGGTTACGATTCCTTTTAACGTTTTTTTCGGTCCGAAATAGGCCAGTTGAAGAGCGACAAACAGGGCCTGGAAAGAAAAAACGATGAGGCCGAAAAAGGGGGTGTACTCCGTCCCGATCATGTGGAGAAAGACGACTGCCATTCCGGGCACGCCGCCGGCGAAAATGGCGGCCGGCCGCAAGAAAAAATTGATGCCCACGGCCATTATCAGCGTCCCGATGAGCATTTTGCCGATAGAAAAGATGCGGTCCATATTGCTTGTTCTTTCGTCAATCATGCGCTGTTAATTAAAACCCAAAGTCAGCTTAATAAGGCAGGATTTCCCTTTTGGCGCTGGCATACCCCTATTGTTCCGTTGCCTCCAGCCACTCCTTTTCCAGGTTGATGATTCTGGCGGTAATGCCTTTGATGTGGCGTTTGATTTTTTCAGAGGCCCGTTCGCCGTCGCGATCGGCGAGGGCCTTGTACACTTCGGCGTGGCTCTCTTGGTCATAGAGATTTATAAAAACCTTTATGTCGTTTGATTGTATATTGCGAAGGAAACTGCTCATAAAATCCATGATGGTATCCATGAGCAGGGCATAGAAAACGTTGCCGCAGGATTTGGCCACCAAGCGGTGAAAGCTGAACCCGAGTGTTAAATGGCGTTCAATGTCCCGGGTGGCGTCGGTTTCTTCAAGTATTTGCCCCAGCTCGCTCAACTGTTCATCCGTGGCACTGGTTGCGGCCAGCCGGAATACTTCCGGTTCGATCAACAGGCGCGCCTGGCTCAATTCCGTGACG
Source organism: Desulfobacteraceae bacterium (assembly GCA_050123815.1). Taxonomy (GTDB): domain Bacteria; phylum Desulfobacterota; class Desulfobacteria; order Desulfobacterales; family Desulfosarcinaceae; genus JARRKU01. Next base: position 1,568 of record JASFGJ010000526.1, on the reverse strand, counting down.
GAAATCCGGCGCAGCCGGATCAGGTCTTCCAGGTTGCCCTGGAAAGAGAGGTTGTCCATCTCCCTGACAAAGGTGCCGCCCTGGTTGCCCCTGCGGATGTCCAGCAGTCCCTGGATCTGAAGCGCGCGCAGCGCCTCCCGCAGCACCGGGCGGCTTACGCCGAGCAGATCCGAAAGCTGGGATTCGTTGGGAAGTGACTGGCCGGGTTTGAACTCGCCGTTGAATATCGATTCTTTGATGGAGCGCATGGCCTCCATGTACAAATTCTGGGGCCGGCCTACTTTTCGGATTTTTTGAGCCATCGGTTCCTCTGCCTCTCTTTGTTGCGCACGGTTTTCCACCTGTTCGGAGCAAAAAAAACTTGACACTTTCTATCAAACAATTTATTAAATGTCAAATGTTAAACATCATACGTTTGACTTTTTAATAAAACAGGCGCTGCAACACAGTTTGTGCCAAAATCGATAGGAGGGATTATGTCCGAACTTCTCATCAACGAACCGGGCCGCAAGGCCCTGTTATTAGGCAATGAGGGATTGGTTCGCGGCGCCCTGGAAGCCGGGCTGGCATTTGCCAGCTCCTATCCGGGTACGCCGTCATCCGAGGTCCCCAACAACCTCTTCGCGCTCAAGGAAAAAGCCGGCCTTTATATGGAGTTTGCCACCAACGAGAAGGTGGCCATGGAGGTGGCCGGGGCGGCCGCCCTTTCGGGTGTTCGAAGCCTGACGACACTGAAACATGTGGGCATGAACGTGGCGTCCGACCCCATGATGACCATGGCCTATACCGGTGTGACCGGTGCTTTGGTGATCTACAATGCCGACGATCCGGCCATGCACTCCAGTCAGAACGAGCAGGACAACCGCTATTTCGCCAAATTCTCGGGTCTGCCCATGCTGGAACCGGCCAATGCCCAGGAGATGAAGGCGATGACGGTCTACGCTTTTCAGCTCTCAGAACAGCTCCAGCTGCCGGTGATCGTGCGCTCCACCACGCGTGTGGCCCACTCGCGCGGAGTTGTGGAATACGGGGAGATGCAGCCGATTCAGCCAAAAGGCCAATTTGTCAAAAATCCCAAGCAGTTCGTGGCCCTGCCGGCCACTACCCCGGCCATGCACCGCCTGCTGTTGGAAAAACAGCAAAAGGCCGAAGCATTGGCCAACGAGAGCCAATTCAACACCGTTGTAGGACAAGGGGAGCTGGGGATTGTCTGCAACAGCGTCTCCCGCACCTATTGCGCCGATGCGGTGTCGGAATTGGGGCTGGGCGACAAGGTGAGCATTTTGAACCTGGGATTCAGCAATCCCTTGCCGGAAAAACGGATCGCCGATTTTCTGAAAGACAAAACCAAGGTGCTGGTGGTGGAAGAACTCGAGCCCTATCTGGAAGACGCCCTGCGTGTGGTGGCTCAGAAAAACGGGATTCAATGCGATATCGCCGGTAAAGGCATTGGTCGCCTGTCACGCATGATGGAATACGATCCGGCCATGGTGCGCGAGGCCGTTTCCATCTACTTTACCGGCGAAAAACCGGCATCCAAAGCCCTTGACCTGACCGATCTTCCAGCC
>JASFGJ010000525.1:0-3484 GCA_050123815.1 Desulfobacteraceae bacterium | reverse complement strand
GTTTGTCTTCAGGTTTCTCGGCGATCATGGCTTCGGTGGTCAGCATCAGGGATGAAACGCTGCCGGCATTTTGCAGGGCAAAACGCACAACCTTGGTTGGGTCGATAACACCCGCAGCAATCAAGTCCTCATAGGTGTTGGTGTTGGCATTGTAGCCTGTTGCACCCTCAGCAGCCTTGACTTTGTCGATGACGACGGAGCCTTCATAACCGGCGTTGTTGGCAATCTGGCGCAGCGGCTCTTCAATGGCGCGCATGACAACCTTGACACCCTGTTTCTGGTCGGCTTTAATCTTTATTTTCTCAAGCGCATCCAGGGTGCGAACCAGCGCAACACCGCCACCCGGAACGATGCCTTCCTCAACCGCCGCACGGGTTGCGTTGAGGGCATCTTCCACGCGGGCTTTCTTCTCTTTCATCTCGGTTTCAGTAGCTGCACCGACATTGATAACGGCGACACCGCCGATCAGTTTGGCCAGACGTTCCTGCAGTTTTTCGCGGTCATAGTCTGAAGAGGTCTCTTCGATCTGAGCGCGGATTTGCTTGACGCGGCCTTCCAGCGCAGAGCGCGCTCCGGCGCCGTCTACGACGGTGGTGTTGTCTTTGTCGATGGAGATGCGTTTGGCTTTGCCCAAATCGGACAGGGCCAGGTTTTCCAGCTTGATCCCCAGATCTTCGGAGACAACCTGTCCGCCGGTCAGAATGGCGATATCTTCAAGCATCGCTTTGCGGCGATCGCCGAATCCCGGCGCCTTGACGGCAGCAACGTTCAATGTTCCGCGCAGCTTGTTGACCACCAGCGTGGCCAGGGCTTCGCCGTCGACATCTTCAGCGATGATCAGCAGGGGTTTTCCCATTTTGGCAACTTGCTCCAGTACCGGCAGCAGGTCTTTCATATTGCTGATTTTTTTCTCGTTGATCAGAATATAGGGATCTTCCAGAGAGACAACCATTTTTTCAGGATCGGTGACAAAGTAGGGGGAAAGGTAGCCACGATCAAACTGCATGCCTTCAACCACATCCAGGGTGGTCTCCATGGATTTGGCCTCTTCCACCGTGATAACACCCTCTTTGCCGACCTTGTTCATGGCCTCGGCAATAATGTTGCCGATGGTTTCATCGTTGTTGGCGGAGATGGTGCCCACCTGAGCGATTTCACGCTGATCCTTGGTGGGTTTGCTCATTTTGTGAAGCTCTTTTACGGCCACCTCGACCGCCTTGTCGATGCCGCGTTTGATGGACATGGGGTTGTTGCCGGCGGCAACCAATTTTTGTCCCTCTTCGTAAATAGCGCGCGCTAAAACAGTGGCGGTGGTGGTGCCGTCACCAGCCATGTCGCTGGTTTTGCTGGCAACTTCTTTAACCATCTGAGCACCCATATTCTCGAACTTGTCTTCGAGTTCAATTTCTTTGGCGACGGTCACGCCGTCTTTGGTGACCGTTGGGCTGCCCCAGGATTTGTCGATGACAACATTGCGGCCCTTGGGGCCGAGGGTGACCACAACTGCGTCGGCGAGGGTCTGGACGCCTTTGAGCATAGCCTCGCGGGCTCTCATGTCATATTTGATTATTTTAGCCGTCATTTGGTAACCTCCATTCCTTATTTCAAAAGATTTGCTTAGTCAATTACGCCCAGAACATCATCTTCGCGCATAATCAGGTATTCTTCGCCTTCAATTTTAACTTCGGTTCCGGAATATTTGCCGAAAAGGATCCGGTCACCCTTTTTTATTTCCAATGCGATGCGTTTGCCGTCATCGCCAACTTTGCCGTTTCCGACGGCTACGACTTTTCCTTCAGCCGGCTTCTCTTTGGCCGTATCAGGAATGATGATGCCACCTTTGGTCGTGGTCTCTTCTGCAACGCGTTGTACAAGAATTCGATCCTGTAGGGGTCTTAATTTCATCGTCACGTTCTCCTTTTTTCATTTCCTATTCTTGGTAAGGTTAATTTGGTTGTTGAATACTTATTATCAAATTCTTGGGCCGGTAGCTGACCGGTTGTTATACTCTCACTTCCTATCAATAAAACGTCTTTTCGCAGTAAGCTCTTTGCAAGCCGGCTTATCGGCGACCGATATCGACCTCGGTTCTGGCTGCCGTGCGATTCGAAACCTGAACCTGACCGTTTGAGCAAGTCAATCGTGCGATGCAGTCTATAGCAGGTTAATCGGCACTGGCTTTCTTACTCTTGGTTGCGGCTTTTGTTTTCTTGGATTTGTTGGTCTTTTCAGCCGCATCTGACTTTTTTTGATTTTTATTGTTTTGGGGCTTGCTGGCGTAGTCTGTAACGTACCATCCGCTACCCTTGAGGTGGAAAGCGCTCTGGGATATGAGCTTATGCAGTTTGCCCGAACAGTGCCTGCACTTGCGTAACGGTTTATCTGAAAATTTTTGCAGCGCCTCTTCAATTTTTCCGCATTCATCACACTGGTATTCATAGATCGGCATTTCCTTATTTTCCTCCTTATCATAGCTGGTTAAAGTCACACCGATCAAAAAATCTGGACTAATATAGTGTGTCATTTTGTATTGTCAAGCCGAGCCCGAAATAAATTTAGGAACCTTGCAACCCTTCGATGGGTTTGCGCCAATGCCGGTAAAAATCAAGGACATCGGAGATTCCTGCCACGTTGACATCGGCAAGGATCTGATGGGTAAGTGTATGAACGCGTCGCTCTTCGCTCATTTTTTCAGTGGGATTGGCATCAAAGCTTTGCAGGAACTTGCTGAATCTGATGATATGGATCAATTCATGCGCAATGATGTACAGGCTGAACGGCATCAGGGACAAGCCCGGCGAGTTGGCCAGCGTGGTGAGAATGGTGTGGTCCTGCAGACAAATTTTATAGAAATCATAACTCTCCGAACCCAGAGACGAGCCTTTGCGATACCCTTGATAGCGAATGATTTGGGCAAACGGACCCTCGACAATTTCATTGCTTGATAAATCGTTTAACGTTTTGACGTCGTACTTGGGCCGAAGCCATTGACTGGCCGACATTTTAAAATGATTGCTGACGAGTTCTTCAGCCATGGTAACGGCATGGTTGATGATTCCAATCTGATCGGTATTGAAGGATGGTTTTTCAGGCTGTTCACTCATGATGCGGCCATACCACACAAAACCAACGATATCAATCGGATATCTTTTTGTGTTGGCGCTTTTCCCAAAAATCATTGGACAAACCGTTAATAATGGTGTTATTAATCCCGGTCTATTAAACGCTTTAGGATGGAAGGGAGGTGATCCATTGGGCAGTGTCGTCAAAAAGCGCAGAAAAAAAATGCGCAAGCACAAGCACCGCAAACTGTTAGCTCGCACGCGACATCAGCGTAGAAAGGGTAAATAATGATCGCTGCGAATTCATACAACACTCAAATTTAAAAGCACCGGAGCATATTTGCGACGGTGCTTTTTTTCTTATGTCCATCGGGTTCAACGTTTGCATTGACCCTGCATGGTGTATGATCACTCGACGTGTG
>JASFGJ010000524.1:0-3488 GCA_050123815.1 Desulfobacteraceae bacterium | reverse complement strand
TGCTCAGGGATAAAAGAGATAGGTCTTCATAACCGGTGGACGCCAATCCGTCCTGAGCCATATCGAGAACGGTGGCCGGGCCGCGTTCGCGTACGGGACGATAGATCATGCCGGCCTGGCAAAATCGGCAGCCCCGTGTGCAGCCCCGCGATATTTCCAACCGAAGTCGGTCATGTACCGGTCGCGCAAACGGAATCACCGGTCGATCGGGAAAAGGAGCTCCGTCAAGATCTGATATAATCGCGCGCTTGACCGTTGACTGGACACCGGTGTCGGGGTCCAAATGCTGAAATCCCATTGCATCGTAGGTTGCCTTGAACAGCTGAGGAATATAAATGCCATCCAGTTGCGCCAACTGCCGCAGCAAATCGCTTCTCGTTCCGGCTTTGGCTTTCCACTGCAGCCATTCGTCCGCGATTTTCAGGATCAACTGCTCTGCATCGCCGAAAACCATGGCATCAAAAAAGCCTGCCATGGGCTCCGGATTGCACACACAAGGACCACCGGCCAGCACAACGGGGTCGCTCTCACCGCGATCTGCGGCAAGAAGCGGCAGCCCGGCCAGATCAAGCATGTTCAGCACATTTGTATAGTTGAGTTCGTAAAGTAAACTGAACCCGACAAGGTCGAATTGTCTTAGGGGTCGTTGATTTTCTAAACTCGTCAGCGGCAGGTTCTGTCGACGCAATTGCTCTTCGAAATCCTTTTGCGGGGCAAACACACGCTCGGCGACGATCTCCTTTCGCTGGTTAAGCACGTGGTACAGTATCTGGATACCAAAGTGAGAGCTGCCAATCTCGTAAAGATCCGGGAATGCCAGCGCCACGCTCAACGATACGCAAGACGGGTCTTTTTGAATCCGGTTGATCTCGGTACCCATATACCGGCTGGGCATCTGTACAAATGGTAAGAGATCTTGAATGGGGCTGTCGGCCATGCTACATGATTTCCATGGTTAGGGTATTCACAAACAACCTTCTGCCCTTAAGAGAAAATTGTTTCTATGTCAATTAATTATACGCCACTTCGGATGGTTGCGTTCATTCTGGTGTTCAGCTGCGTTTGCACCAGCGTCACCGCTGCGGCCTTTGAGCGCCAAACGCCGGTTGTTCGTGCCGTTAAAAACGTAGGTCCCGCTGTTGTCAACATAAGTTCTGAATATGAGATCCTCAAGCGTCGAAATCCATTTGGCAACGACCCCTTCTTTGAAAACTTCTTCCGCGATTTTTTTGAGCGGCGACCCGAAAAAAGAACCAGTCTGGGATCCGGAGTAATCATCGACGGCAAGCGCGGCTTTATATTAACCAATGCCCATGTTGTTGAAAAAACCGCCACCATCAAAGTGCTGCTTCAGGATGAACGAGAGTTCGGGGCACGAATCGTGGGCGCCGATCCCGACTCAGATCTAGCGGTGCTTAAAATTACATCAGAAAAGCCGCTGCCTTCGGTTCAAATGGGTGATTCAGACGATTTGCTCATCGGCGAAACCGTCATCGCCATCGGCAATCCCTTCGGATTTTCGCACACCGTCACCACAGGGGTCATCAGTGCCGTGAACCGCAGTATCAAGGCCGATGAGCGAATTTATCATCGATTTATTCAAACCGACGCCTCGATCAATCCGGGAAACAGCGGCGGCCCATTGCTCAATATAAACGGCAAGCTGATTGGAATCAACACGGCCATCTATGCCAAGGCCCAGGGCATCGGGTTCGCTATTCCTATAAACAAGGCCAAACGAATCGTAAACGACTTGATTCTATACGGCCATGTTGTTCAGGGTTGGATTGGTTTAAACGTTCAAGATATTGACGACCGCCTAGCGCGTTATCTCAAAATAACGGATCATAAAGGCGCCCTGATTACTCAGGTTGAGTCCGGCAGCCCGGCTGCTGCAGCCGGAATCGAGGAGAGCGACCTTGTCATAGCCGTTCAAGGTCGTCGCATTAACACCAGCGCCGACTATTATTCCCGAGTGCGAGGCATCGGTGCCGGAGAAAAAGTGCAGCTGCGCATTTATCGAAAAGACAAGGAGCTCTCAGTCGCTTTCGAAACACTGGCTTATCCAAAAGAGCGCGGCCCGAAGCTGGCCTGGCGGCGTATGGGCGTTAAAGTTAATTCGCTGGACTCAGCCGCCCGCCAACGCTTCGGTGTTTCTGCGCGGCAGGGCGTTGTTATCTCTGCCGTTCGCAAAGAGTCGTACATGGACCAGATCGGCGTATTGCCAGGAGATATCATCCGCCAAATAGAGGATTTATCGATTGTGGATACAGAAACATTTGTAACGGCCATGATCAAGCATCGCTATAAATCGTCCCTGATTGTGTTGCTTCAACGACAAGATGCTTTGTACCATTTAACGGTCCGAATGAGTCCATGACACGGTGCAGCTTTAAGATAATTAATTTGGACTGCGTTATCGGTCGTCGCGGTATTACAATACAGCTTCCTCCCTCTATCCTTGCCAAATTAATTATCTTAAAGCTGCACCATGCCATGGTATTCTATTGCTTAAAACACAAAGAGGATAATCCATGAAACGATTAAAGATATCCCAAATGCTGGCCTCAGAAACGCCGATGGAAAATGTCGTCGTAAAAGGCTGGGTGCGTACAAAAAGAGATTCGAAAGGTTTTTCATTTATTGAAGTCAACGACGGATCGTGCCTGGCCAATATTCAGGTGATCGCGGATGCTGACCTGCAAAATTACGATAACATCCGAAAAATAACAACCGGTTTCGCCGTATCGCTAACGGGAAACCTGATACCTTCCCAGGGCAAGGGTCAAAAATGGGAAATCCAGGCAACTGCGGTGACGGTGATCAGCGAGGCCCCGGAAAGTTTTCCACTGCAAAAAAAACGACACTCTGATGAGTTCTTGAGGACCATAGCGCACTTACGTCCGCGAACGAATAAGTATGGAGCCGCTTTTCGAATTCGATCGGAGCTCTCGTATGCCGTTCACCGTTTTTTTCGTCAGCGAGGCTTTCGCTATATCCATACCCCTATCCTGACCGGATTGGATTGCGAGGGTGCCGGCGAGATGTTCCGGGTTACGACCCTGCCTCTCGGCAGCAAGCGGATCGAAGAAGATTTTTTTGGTCAGGAAGCAAATCTCACAGTCTCAGGTCAATTGGAAGCTGAAATGATGGCGCTCGCACTGGGCGATGTTTATACCTTTGGTCCAACGTTTCGAGCCGAAAACTCCAATACACGCCGTCATGTCGCTGAGTTCTGGATGATCGAACCTGAAATGGCCTTTTGCAAACTGGATGGCTGTATGGATCTGGCGGAATCGTTGATTCAATATTTGACGCAATTTGCGATGGAAGAGTGTGCTGATGATCTGGCGCTGTTTGCACGATTTGTGGATAAAACGTTGATGAGCACACTTGACACGATTGCCCGGTCGACATTCGAACGTCTGCCCTATAAGGAAGCCATCGCCATCCTGACAAAGAGCAAGCAGAAATTTGAATATCCCATC
>JASFGJ010000523.1:0-3491 GCA_050123815.1 Desulfobacteraceae bacterium | reverse complement strand
CAGATGACCGAGCCTCCGGGAGCCCGTGCCCGCGTGGCCCTTTCTGCGCTCACTTGCGCTGAGTATTTCCGTGATAAAGAGGGTCAGGATGTGCTGATCTTCATTGACAACATCTTTCGTTTCACCCAGGCCGGTTCAGAGGTGTCCGCCCTGTTGGGACGTATGCCTTCCGCCGTTGGTTACCAACCGACCCTGGCCGTCGATCTGGGTGAACTCCAGGAACGCATCACCTCTACAGACAAAGGCTCCATTACAGCGGTTCAATGCGTTTACGTGCCTGCGGACGACTTGACCGACCCGGCCCCGGCCACCACCTTTGCCCACTTGGACGGCACGGTGGTTCTCTCCCGTCAGATCGCCGAGTTGGGTATCTATCCGGCCGTGGACCCGCTGGACTCCACCTCGCGTATTCTGGATGCGGCCTATATCGGCGACGAGCATTACCAGACCGCGCGTACGGTGCAGCAGATGCTGCAGAAATACAAGGAACTGCAGGACATCATCGCCATCCTCGGTATGGAAGAGCTTTCCGACGAGGACAAGGTCACTGTCGCCCGTGCCCGCAAGATCCAGCGATTCCTGTCTCAGCCCTTCCATGTGGCCGAGGTATTTACCGGATTCCCGGGCAAATACGTCAAGATCGAAGACACGGTGCGCGGCTTTAAAGAGATCTGCGAAGGCAAGCATGATGACATTCCCGAACAGGCATTCTACATGAAGGGCGGCATTGAAGAAGTGATCGAAGCGGCCAAAGCAATGTCCGAAGCCGCGTAATCGAACGAGGAAGGCAAATGGCTGATAATATACATTTGGAAATCGTTACACCGGAAAAATCCGTCGTCAGCGATGAGGCGCAAATCGTCATGGCACCCGGTGAATTGGGTGAGTTTGGCGTCCTGATCGGACATACGCCGTTTATGACCGCCCTGAAAGTCGGGACGGTACGTTATGAGGATACCGGTGGTACCGAGCGTTTTGTCTTTGTCAGCGGCGGTTTTGCCGAGGCATTGCCGGATCGCGTGACCATTTTGGCCGATTCCGCCGAACGGCGCGGCGACATCGATGTGGAGCGCGCCAAGGCGGCCATGGAGCGTGCCGAGAGCCGCTTGGCGACCACGGGCGATACGGACGTCGATTATGCCAGGGCCCACGCTGCACTGGCCCGCGCCATCAATCGTATCCGTCTGGCTGAATCAAAACTCGGCTAGCCCGGCTATTCGGGCACACTAGAATAGGTAATGAAAGGGCAACCCTTTTGGGGTTGCCCTTTTTTTGATCCTATTGTAGGTTGTCGGTCCCATGAAAATCGATCCGTTACTGATGAAAGGCTGATCTCTATGAATTCGACTGTGGGCATTGTCATTCTGGCGGCTGGACTGGGCACGCGCATGAAATCGGACAGAGCCAAGGTGTTGCATGAGGTTTGTGGCAGGTCGATGGTCGAGCACGTTGTGGAAACGGCTGTCGATGTCGCCGGATCCAATGTCGTCGTCGTGGTCGGACATCAGGCCGATAAGGTCAAAGAGGTCGTCCGTCGCTCCTTCGATGTTCGCTTTGCACTGCAAACCGAGCAGCTCGGCACCGGCCATGCGGTTTTGTGCGCCATGCCGGAGCTGCCGGATGAGGTTCAACAGGTGGTTATTCTGTGCGGAGACGTGCCGTTGATCCGGTCCGCAACCATTCGCGATCTTATTCAGAATCACGAAGATCGAAAACGGGACGTCACTCTGCTGGCTGTGCACATGCAAGACCCTACGGGCTACGGCAGGATTCTCAGTGATGCCGATCAGAACCTGATCGGCATCGTGGAGGAAGCGGATGCCGATGCCGAACAGAAAAAGATCACCTTAATCAATACAGGTATTTATGCAGTTCAGCGCCCATTTTTAAGGGACGCGTTACCTCAAATTGGGTCGGATAATGCCCAAAATGAGATCTATTTGACGGATATTATCGGGATCGGCCACCGACGGAATAAATCCGTGGGTACGGTCGTGGGACAGGACAGCAGCGAAATCATCGGTGTGAACAGCCCAGTTGAGCTGCAACTTGTTGAAAAAACAATGCAAACACGGACATGCGAAAAATCTTGACTTGGCTGGTTGCCAAAGATTATATAGTTATGTCATAATCGCGGTAAGTGGGTGGAACAAGTGACCGTATTACAACATTTTGATGCGCTGGAGAAAAAAATTGAACACCTGATCGAAACCTGCAGGCAGCTTGAAGCGACCAAAGCCGAGTTGATGCAACAAAACAACGAGCTTGAGCGCCAGCTTCAAGAAAAGCTTGCCGAGCATCAACAGCATCAGGAACTGAAGGGATTGATCAGATCAAAAATCGACAGTCTGATGGGAAGACTCGATGAACTGGCAGAAGGGTAGCTGATTTTTCACCTAATACGACTTAAAAGGAATTCATTGTTCCATTGGATCAATTATTGACCATAGAGGTTCTAGGGCAACCATTTACGTTTAAATCCGATTCAGATGCTTCGGAATCCAGAGCAGTGGCCGATTATGTGGCCGACACAGTCAAGCGGGTAAAATCGCAATGTGCACAAAACACGCCCACACCGGATAAACGTGCGATTTTGATATTAACCGCTTTAAATATAACGAGTGAGTATTTTGAACTAAAAAAGAAGCATCAACAATTATTGCACGATATTGACACACGCTCTGTAAACTTGCTGAATGCCCTTGAAGCACGCACTCAATCGAAAGATGCTGAGACTGTCTAAATGTTGATTATTGAATCCAGTTATGGAGCGAATGGTTAAAAACCATGTGAGTTTCTATAAGTCAATTATACGGGCTATTGGTTAGCACCCCAGGCTTTATAGGTGATACCCCTGCTGTGCGCGTGATTGGAAGGGAGCCTTTGACCCAACACTACCATGAATGGGAGCCGGCCCTGGTTTCGGTGAGCAGGTTCTGCTTGAACAGAAAAGCCTAAAGAAATCATCAGGCGCCCACCTTAGTTCATGGATCAAAGACCTGCCCACACGGCAACTTGGTGGGGGTTCACCTTACTCATTTCGAATCTACCCCATGTAGGCGATTCTGCCTTCCATCAAATCCCATCGGACCATACATAGACTTTTTTTATTTGTATTGCAGGGCCTGTATGGCAACAACGCCCAACGATGATATATCGATGGGTGTCAACATATAATCGGATAACCCGCAGGGAGGCACGATGAATGAATACATGCTCGGTCTAGCGCTTGTAGGGCTTGCTGTTGGTTTTGGGCTTGCGTTTTGGTTGAAAGGCTATCTGGACAGTCAGAAAGCCAAGGCCGCGCAATCGCACGCCGAACGAATCCTTCAGGATGCTCGCCACAATGCGGATGCATTGTTGAAAGAGGCCAATCTGGAAGCCAAAGACCGGCTTATAAAAATGAAAAATGAGTTTGATCTTGAAACCAAGGAGACCCGATCCGAACTGAAAAGACAGGAGCGGCGGCTTATTCAAAAAGAGGAGAACCT
>JASFGJ010000522.1:0-3496 GCA_050123815.1 Desulfobacteraceae bacterium | reverse complement strand
CGCCGACAAAAGCCACCACTAACCCGATGCCTGCGAACAGCAGCAGGTGCAGCACCAATACCACATGGGACATCATGATGGCCTTGAACAGGCCGCTTTTATTTTGTGTTTTTGCGCGCATATGATGATCGTCCACTTCTAAGCATTGGACTCACCTGCACCGGAAAAGGAAAGCCTCGGCCGGTGTTAGAGGTTAAGGTTCGTGTTTTTTGGGGGGCGAACCGATCCGATCTGCAATGGCGGCCTCATACTGCTGGGGCATATCATATCTGGCGTCTTGATTACGTGTCGAATTCAGCTTCAGAATTAAATAGTTCAGCTTTTTAATGGTTCGATACCGCTCACGCGTGTCCTGCATGTCGGTCAGCAACTCTTCGGTTCGCTGGATCTGTTTTTTAAGCTCAATCTCCGGTGGAAGGCAATCGGCATTCTTGAGAATCTTGTAAGCCAATCGCAGATCTTGAGGGATATGCTGATCCGACACAAAATTCAAAGGCTTGCCGGCGCCCGGCAGGTTTTTGAATGCGCCTTTGTATTGTGCCTTTTGTATCCGCTCTTCGACGATACGTTCAAAACCGGGTATCATCCCTCCTCCAAATACGGTTGCCAAAATACCGACACCGTAGTCGAAATTTCTTTGTTGATACGGCTGCCGGATTCAGCTATGACGAAGTAGCCTGTACTATAATGCACCCGAAGGCAGATTTTCAAGGGCAAATCCCACATGCGCTGAACGAGTTTTGTGATTTATTTAAGGCCACATGATCCGGCATGGTCGTCAGTACCGTCAGAGCGAATAGAGCATACAAATTCGGATTAAATAACAATGCCCCCGCAACAGAACCGGCGCCAACACACACGGCGCGCAACCTACATCATCGCGAAATATACCGTCAAGGAAGGCGAGTTCCGTGATATTGTGAAGAGCATTGGCGCCAACGGCCTTTTTATCGGTACTCGTCGCAATATCGCCGCAGACCAGCCCATCGCCCTGAGCTTCCCCCTGTTCGATTTTAATCATCAGATCCGGGTCCAAGGAAATGTGGTACGCAGCGGTCCCAATGGTTTTGCCGTTGAATTTGAAGCCCCCATTTCCGGACTGATATGCAAGCCGGGCCAATTTCCGGATATTGTACATGAGATCGACAGATCATAGGAAGTGTTCTAATCATAGGATGTCATGACACGATCCTCATAGATTTCCCATAATATCATAGCCTCTTGATTGTCCGGCTCACGACGTTGGGTCTCCTGCAGCTGCGCTTTCGCCTCATCCAGCCGCCCCAGGTCCAAATATATCCTGGCCAGCAGGTTGCGGGCATCCAAATGGTCCGCCGATAGATCAATGGCCCTATGCAAGGCCTTGACGGCACGTCTGCGATGGCCCGTCAACTGGGCAATATATCCCAAACCGAAGTGGTTTTCCGCATTGTCGGGATTAAGTTGGATCGCACGCTCCAGGGCCGCCAACGCCTTGTCCGGTTCGGATATTTCACCGAAAGCCATGCCCAGATTAAAGAAAAGATGATCGTCATTCGAATAGCCGCAGGCTACGGCGCGCTCATAAGCCTCGACTTCCAGCTGACGTTCATTCAACTTGCCGAGAATATATCCCAAATGATAAATTGCCAGGCAATTGCCCGGCTCCAACTCCAGATAACGCCGGTGCAATTGCAGCGCCAATTCCCATTGTTGGCTGTGCACAGCAGCATCTGCCTCGGCGTCACACGACCAACCCGGTTGCGGTGACCGCACCGTTGTCTGCGAACAAGCTGCGATGGCCAGCACAATACTGAATGCCACCGCCACCGCTGAATGTCTCCGATCTCTTTTCCTATCCATATAATGTACAATAGCCATGCGAAATCAGAAAAACAAGTATGGGTTAGGGCACACAGTTCCGACTCCTTTGCGGGCTCTGGCTATTGACCAATTTTTTGGAACTGATATAAAGTTTAGATTTCGTTACAACAAAGGCTTTAAGATAATTTATCTGGATAGTATAGAAGGAGCAAGCTGTATTGTCATACGGCGACGACCGCTAACGCAATCCAAATTCATTGTCTCAAAAGCCTATAGCACCCAAAGGAGATAGGGCGTGACCAATTGGCAAATCTTTATCATCCGCGCCATCATGGGCATCGTTTTCGGTGTTATTCTATCGAGGTTTTTTTACCCCAACGCGCCGCTGATTTTCATAATCTTACTATGCATGGTCCTCGTTGGCCTTGCTTACCTGACGCAGTATCTGCGGCAACGAAAAAAATGAGCGATGAAAGGAGGCCCATCGGTTTGAAACAGATTGTCATGGGCACCGCCGGACACATCGACCATGGTAAGACCAGTCTGATTAAGGCGCTTACCGGTACCAATACCGATCGACTCAAAGAGGAGCAGCAGCGCGGCATTACCATCGAGCTTGGATTTGCCGCTCTGGAATTGTCCGGTGGCCAGAGTCTGGGGATCGTTGATGTGCCGGGTCACGAAAAATTCGTAAAAAATATGGTCGCCGGCGCCACAGGCATCGATTTGGTTGTCATGATCATTGCGGCCGATGAAGGGATCATGCCTCAAACAAGGGAGCATTTGGAAATATGCACGCTGTTGGGGGTGAAATTCGGTCTTGTGGCCCTGACGAAAACCGATCTTGTCGACGAAGAGTGGCTGATGCTGGTCCACGAAGAAATCGAGGACTTTGTCAAGGGCACTTTTCTCGAAAACGCACCGGTCGTTCCGGTATCTGCCGTCACCGAAGAGGGACTGCCCGAACTGATCGATTCGCTCAATACGATTTGCGCAGCCATCCCGACGCGAAGCGAGTCGGGATTATTTCGTTTGCCTATCGATCGCGTTTTCACGATGAAGGGATTCGGCACGGTGATTACCGGAACTTTAATTTCCGGTACGATTGCTGTCGGTGACACGGTTGTTCTCTATCCAACCGGAATTGAATCCAAGGTCAGGGGCCTGCAAGTTCACAACCAGAGTGTCACCTTGGCCGCAGCCGGGATGCGTACGGCAATCAATTTTCAAGGGCTCGAAAAAGCGGTGGTGCAACGTGGCGACATTGTGGGCGCTCCCAATACGCTGGTTCCCAGCCACATGGTGGATGTCACACTACATTATCTGGAGAGCAATACCAAAGCCCTGAAAAACAGGACCCGGGTACGGTTTCACAGCGGCACCAGCGAGATCATGGGGGTTGTCGTATTGTTGGACTGCGAGCAACTAAAGCCCGGCCAGAAGGCATTCGCACAAATTCGATTAGAGGAACAAGTTTCTCTTGTTCGCGATGACCGCTATGTCCTGCGCAGCTATTCGCCGGTTCGCACCATTGGCGGTGGACGTGTCATCAACCCTGTCCCCACTAAACACAAACCGCTCCGGCCCGAAGTGATCGAACATCTGAAGTCTCTGATCAATGAAAATCCGGAAATCGTGACGCAAAGCCTGATCCGGGCCACGGACCGAGTCGGGTGCAGCCACCGCGATTTGA
>JASFGJ010000521.1:0-3497 GCA_050123815.1 Desulfobacteraceae bacterium | reverse complement strand
TTCCATAACACGGCAGCTGAAGGAGGCAGGGCACACCCTGGGGATCAAGCTGCTCGATCATCTGATTTTCGATCACAGCGCCTATTGCAGTATGCTGGAGGAGGGGTTGCTCTGATATAAAAAAAAAGGCAGAGCCCGATTACTCAAGCTCCGCCTCAGGGTTACCCGCGCTGGGTATAATCAATCGCCATTGGCAGACACCGCTGCCGGCAATCTATCCGGCGACGTCGATGCCCGGGTCACAGCCCAAATTTCGATCCGGAGAATCGCATTCAAAATTTTTCCAGCGCGTGTCTTCGTGTCCTTCTTCTCGTTCGGAATCATATTCCGAATAGTCCTGAACTTTTTCTGCCATGATTGCACCTCACATATGCTTCATCGATCAGGTTGTCGTGATCGGTTATGTTTTTTTCTATATCGATTCATCGGAGTTGTCTCATCACGATCCATCCATAAACGCTCTGTTTCGATTGGTATTTTTTGTATTCCGATGTTGAAATTAATTCTATGCATAGAATCGAAGCGTGCAAGGAGAGCGGATTGGCGGCTTGTTGGCAGGCCAAACCTATCATTTGGCGTCCAGGATAGTGCGGATACTCTTGGCAAGTTCTTTAATTCCGATGGGTTTTACCAGATATCCTTTAATCCCCAACTCTTCGGCACTTTGCTCAGAAATCGGCTCACTGAATCCCGAACACAGAATAATCGGCAGATCAGGCCGAATTTTCAGCATTTCGACCGCAAGCTGTTTGCCGCTCAAATTGGGCATATTCATATCGGTAATCACCAGATCAA
Source organism: Desulfobacteraceae bacterium (assembly GCA_050123815.1). Classification (GTDB taxonomy): domain Bacteria; phylum Desulfobacterota; class Desulfobacteria; order Desulfobacterales; family Desulfosarcinaceae; genus JARRKU01. The sequence goes on along the minus strand of JASFGJ010000521.1, from coordinate 2,702 downwards.
AAAACCCGGGCGATTCGGAAAAGATCGACAGGGCTTGCGGGCTGTCGGTTTCGGCTTGCACCCGATAGCCCATCAGGCCCAACCCCTGCACGGCCAGCTTTGCGATCGGCAATTCATCATCGACAAACAGGATCCGCTCCGAGCCTCCGAGCAGATCCGCAGCGGCAGGTTTATGTTGGATCTCGACCTCGGGCATCGCTGGAAGCAGCACGTGAAACGCCGTTCCTGACTTTAGTCGACTCGTTACCTGGATCGACCCCTGGCAGCTTTTGACAATGCCGTGCACGACGGACAGCCCCATGCCGGTTCCCTGTTCTTTGGCCTTGGTCGTGAAAAACGGTTCGAAGATCCGGTTCCGGACTTCGGGAGGTATTCCATGCCCGTTGTCTTTGACCACCAGCTCCAGGAAGGGACCGGGCTGCAAGTCAGGATGGTCGGCAATGTTTTCGGCGCCAAGATGTCGGTCACGGACGGTCAATTCCAGCCTGCCGCCCTCGGCCGGCATGGCCTGTCCGGCATTTGTGCAAAGATTCATGATGACTTGGTGCATTTGGGTAGGATCGGCCACGACATACCCCTGGCTGCGAATATCCTGTGTAATTTCGATTGAGGCCGGCAGAGAAGCGCGCAACAGTTTCAGCGCTTCCTTGGTCAGCGACCCCAATTGCACGGGTTGTATCTCTGGTTTGGATTGGCGGCTGAAGGTCAAGATCTGGCGAATCAATCCTTTGGCGCGTTGACCGGCCGCCAGAACCTGTTGCAGGTTGGTATACAGCTTTGAACCAATTGGAATTTCAGTCAGGCTCAATTCGCTGAACCCGATCACCGCCGACAGGATGTTGTTAAAATCGTGCGCGATCCCTCCGGCCAGGGTGCCGATGGCTTCCATTTTCTGGGCCTGTTGCAGGTGAAGCGCCAATTGGCTTCGTTCGTGTTCCAGTTGTTTGCGTTGCGCCAGTTCCTTGGCCAGGCGGGCATTGGCTTGTTCCAACTCATCGGTGTGTAGACGAACTCTGGCTTCCAGCTCGTCCTGCAGACGTTTGAACGCGCCTTGGGTCAATGCAAATTCGCGCCCTTTTTGTATCAACGCGCGTTTTTCGTCGATCATGCAGATATCCCGAGAGATCAGCAGAAGCTTCATCTTTCCCGTATTCAGGGCGGTTGCCTCGAGCAGATGTTCATTGGCCTCATCGTCGGTTTCGATCCATAGCCCGGACTTGGCAAATCCCGGTTTCTCCCGGCTCCAGAACTCGTGCGCGTCGTGCAGAAAATTGTCCAGAAAGGAAAAACTGTTGTCAGGCGAAAGGTCGCTGGTGCGGTCGGAAAGATTGGGACATACCTTTTCCATCCACGACGGGGCACGGCCGAGGTATGCAAAGTCTCCCCGTGCGTCCATGGTTAGCGCGGCAATGTTCAGCGTTCCCAGAAAGTTCTCTAAAGAATCAGCGGTTGCAAGGCCTGCCGTTTCCGGGCTCATCTGCAGATCGGACGGGTGCAGGGCCATCTCATTTGCCCTCTGTTGCCATGCGGCCAGGTGCCTCTCGGTCTCAGCCGAATCCATCAGTATCAGGCCATAGCCGTTTTCGATTTTGAACAGGTGAACGTCCAGGCTATGACGCTCGTCGAGTTTGATCATGGATAGATGTATGGATGGCCGGGACATCGGCAGAAGACCTTCCATAAAAATCAATCGGCCTGCAACCGGTTTGCCTTCCTGCAGATCGTCGATCCCGAGCTGGTTCAGCGCCCCGCCCCACGACCGGATCTCGCCGCCGGCGCCAAGCACAAGAAACCCCAGCGTACGTTGCTCCATGATCCAATTGCCAAGGTAGTGAAGGATGGGCTCCGGTATCATTGCAACGGCTCCTTGAGCATGTGTTTGGCCAGTTCAATAAAGGCCGATTCTACCCGATGACCGGTTTTCGCGCTGGTGCGGATAATATGGAACGCTTTATGGCGAAGGGACTCCACCGTCTGATCATCGATCTCCCACTGTGCGTTGAGGTCGTATTTGTTGATGGCCAGAATCGATGGAACCGGTCCAATGGCCTGCTCGACACGTACCTGCAGATCCAGCGCCGCATCCAGCGTTGCCTTGCGCGTTCCGTCCACCACATACAAACAGCCCGACGCCCCCCGCAGGTAGGACATGCGCAGCGATTGAAAATCATCTTCGCCGTGCAGGTCCCAAATGATCAAGTCGATGCTTCGATCGTCTACGTTTATGCTTTTTTTCTCGATTTTTACCCCCACAGTGGTGTGGTACTTCTCCGAAAAGATCGAGTGCAGGTATTGTTGTACAAGGCTTGTTTTGCCGACGGCAAAGGCACCGATCAGGCAGATCTTCTTTTTGATCATTCGTATGTCACCTATTCAGGAATGGTCAATATTCTAAACGTCACGTGGCGCTGGACGTTCCGGCTTTGTGCTGAGCCGGCGGTTTTCGGCGCAGGTTTCGGCCCGGCGCCGATGGCGTCGAACAAGACAGGATCGGCGCCGTTTCTTATCAGATAGCTGAGCACGAATTGCGCCCGCTGTTGACTCAATTGCAGGTTAAGCGCGCGTCGACCCGACGTATCGGTGTGGCCGATTACGCTGATTTTGACAGGCACTTGCATTGCACGGCTCAGATCTTGGATTTGATGCACCGGTTTTAGCAAGTCCCTCAGCGATGCTTCCTGATTTTGGCGCAGCTGAGACCG
>JASFGJ010000520.1:0-3502 GCA_050123815.1 Desulfobacteraceae bacterium | reverse complement strand
GACACCCTTTTTAAAGTGACTCGCCATCTTTTCTTCTTCACTTGCGCATCCTGTCCATAAAAAAAGGCAGAGAAGGATACTGCCCACCCGAAGTAAAATATCGCTCATTGTGCGACTCCGTGCTAGACAAGCCTTAAAGTCCATATCTTAACCGAATAAGATAGGAACTTGTTTTCTGTGGCTTTGAGTATGCCAACCCGAGGTTTGTGTGTCAATCTCAATGTCAATACTGCATTTTTCGAGATTTGTCTGAAACACACAAAGCCGGTGAACAATGGTTGACATTCCCACCTCAATGGGTTACAAAAAAGGCACTTTCCTGATTATTCCCAATCAAACGCTTCTCGGCAGTGGGTCTATCCTTTTCCAGTCAATCTTCTAATTTCGTTATCTCAGCTGAAGCCTTTTGCAGACCATACCGAACAACTATCTGTTATTTAAATGGTCCAATAAATCAATCTGAAAAGGAGAAACAAATGTCAGGTAGTATTCAAAAACCGGAAGACCAAATGATGCAATGGATTACTTCTAAATGGATAACCAAACCGCTGCATGTCGCCGCAGAGCTCGGAATTGCAGATCTGCTGCAAGATGGCCCGGTGAGCATTGATACAATAGCGGAAAAAACAGACACGCATGCGCCCACGCTTTACCGGCTTCTCAGGGCACTGTCATCCGTTGGAGTTTTTGCCGAGACAAAAGAGCACATATTCGGATTGACACCCCTTGCACAGTGCCTTCTATCCGATGCCTTGCGTCCTGTTGCGCAAATGTTTCTTTCGAAATGGCATGACAAGGCCTGGGACAGTCTGGCGTACACTGTCCGCACTGGAGACCCGGGGTTTGATCATGCATTCGGCAAGCCAGCCTTCCAATGGCTGGAGGAGAACACTGATGAGCGTACCGTATTGGACCGGGCACAGGGTATGAAAGCGATCGGGTTCGCCAAAGCAGTTATGGAAGCATACGATTTTACCCCTTTCCGGTCGATCTGCGATGTTGGCGGCGGCCAAGGCGCATTTCTGATACAGATTTTATCGAATTATCCAGACATCGAAGGTGTCGTTGCCGACCTGTCCGGGGCCATGCCATCGGCGGAAAAAGTGATTGCCGACACCGGTCATGGCGCCCGATGCAAGGCGGTCTCCCATGACTTCCTCCAGGAGGCGCCTCCTGTATGCGATGGCTATTTTTTAGTGAATGTGCTCCACGACTGGGAAGACGAAATGTGCTGCCGAATTCTCAAAAACATCTCATACGCCATGACAGCAGATTCAAGGCTTTGGGTTGTAGAATATCTTCTGGAAGCGGGGCCCGGTTTTTCAGTTGCAAAATTACTCGACCTGGAGGTGCTTGTGATGGGTGGCGGTCGCGAAAGGTCTATCGGTGAGTATTCCGCTTTAGTAAATTCCGCCGGGCTGACCGTTTCGAAGGTTCTTCCGACGAACCGTGGGCCTGCCTTAATTGAATGTGTTTTATAATTGATAATCAATGTCATTAAATTAAGCGTTTGATGCTTTTCAAATCTCTTTTCGGGATCGAAATCGGGGTCCAGCATGTTGGTATGTTATTTTCTTTCGATTTCGATCCCGATTAAAACAACTTAAGTTAATGACATTGAATTGATAATGGTCAATGGTACTGGCCTGGATCATTTCCGGTGGAAACCAAGGTCATAGATGTAAACCGCGCCGCTATCTTCGTAACCCGCCAATGAGGATTGGTCGGCTCCGACGGCCAGCCATGCGCCGTTGAAAGGATCCATGGCCAGACACTGTCCGAATTCATCATTTTCCAGCAGATCTTCGGGCAAATTGGTTTTATCCAGGATCCATTGACCGCTCCGCCGATCATAGGCAAACGTGTAGGCAATACCCGTATCGGGTCCCACATCGGTGTCGGCCCGCCTGGCCGAGACCGCAATGCGGTTCCGCTTAAAGGAGTTGATGGCCAGGGCAAAGCCGAACTGATCCTTTTTTTTGCCCGAGGGTGGCTCCAACTTCTGTTCAAGCATCCACTCCTGGTTTGAACAGTCCAGGCGATAGACATAGGCCGCTCCGGTATTCGCACGGGCTTGGGTGTCTGCATCCCTGGCGCCCACCACCAGCAGATCAAGATGCATGGCCAGGGATTGGCCGAAATAATCACGGGCCTGGCCGTCCACCGGGGTCAACACCTGGTTCACCTGCCAGGTACCGTCTCCAATCTCGCGACTGAAGAGAAATACAGCCCCCGTTCCGCGTGCTTCACGGCTGCCTACCGCCAGACGGCCGCCCAATGAAATGTCATAGGCAATGGCCCGGCCGAATTCATCGCCGGGCTGCCCTTCAGGATCTACGAGTTTTTGTTCCAAAGCCCATTGCCCCTTACCGGGCAAGTAACGATACACATAGACCGCGCCGGTATCCGCCAGCATGGCGTTGTCGGCAAAACGTGCGCCCACCATCAATCGGCCGGGCCCCACGGCCACACTGCGGCCAAATTCATCGTCGTCCGATCCGTCCGAAGGCTCTACCATGGCGGTTTCCACCCATCCGCGTCGGTGCCCCCGATATTTAAAAACATAGGCAACTCCAGAGCGGGAACCATTTCCATTAAGGGCCGATCGGGCCCCCACCACCAGGTGATTGTGCCACAACGCCACCGATTCGCCGAATTCATCCCCATTGTCCCCATGCAAAGGAACCAGCTTCTGAACAAACGCCCACTGTCCATCAGCCTGCTTGCGGTAAACGTACACGGCGCCGCCGTCTTCTCCGGCAAAGGTATCGGCGAATTTGGCGCCCACTGCCAACCACCAGCCATCCGTCGCCATAGCAAAACCAAACAGGTCTCCGTCAGCAGCGTCGGGTGCCACGATCTGTTGGCCCTGGATCGCTGTGTTGTCCGCAAAGGAAGCATCGGCCCATATTCCGGAAAATAACATCATTATACAAGAGGCCAAAAGAGATAGAATTCTGTTTTTGCATGTTACCATGGAACCATCCTCCGTTTGATTGGACCGGGGCAAGCTGTGCCGTGCTTACAAGGCCGACAGGTCGCAGGGGGTTACAGTTTGTGTTTGAATAGATGATAAACGGATTTGGAGGGGATATTGGAATGAGAGACCGACAAAGTCAATTCATGCAAATTTTTTAGATAATAAATTACTTACGATGACTTAGAATGACAACTTTTTCAGCAAAACACACCGGCCGGACGCAATTCCGGGGTTCAGGGGACTTGCAGTGGCCGGTGCGTTATTAAGACTATCCTGACCCTATTCAGACGATATCGATTCCGCTTACAAATTGCCTTGATCACAGTAAATCGGCTCCAATTAAGTAAAATCAGGGTTGTGTGGGCGTACGATAGGCCATTGCCGATGATAGATTCTGGGCTTTCTGCATCTGGAGCACGGCATCTTCCGCTTTCATTGCGGGCACTGTCGTAATGGATTCCACCCCACCCGCGCCTCGCACAATGAGTGCGTTAACAAGTGCTAAATCCTTGCTTTTATCCT
>JASFGJ010000519.1:0-3509 GCA_050123815.1 Desulfobacteraceae bacterium | reverse complement strand
CGGCGGCGTACTGTTGGACGTAGGATGCTATTGTGTGAGCGTTGCGCGCTGGCTCTACGGTTCGGAACCCCGGCAGGTGCAGTGCCAGGCGTGCTTTCACCCCGGAGGCGTCGATCTTCACGCCACCGGCATGCTCAAATTCGAAGAAGATCGCCTGGCAACATTTGAAGCCAGCGTCATCTCCGGTTTGCAACAGACCTTTACCGTCGTGGGAGAAAACGGCGTGATCGAACTGCCCCACGATGCATTTATTCCATGGGAAAAAGAGGCCCGTTATTCCCTGCGTGAAAAGGACGCGGAAAGTGCCGAACCGACAATCGTTCCAGGTGCGGATGAGTATCAGCTGATGGTCGAACACTTCGTAGACGCCGCCAGAGGGATTGCGGCCCCGGCATTTCAACTATCGGACAGCATAGGCAATATGCGCGTCCTTGACGCTCTTGCCGCAGCCGCCCAAAATGGTGAGACGGTAACCCTGTAGCGTTGCCTTATGCAACATAGCGTGAATCGGCCCTCCCCTGTCCCACTGTGCCGCATTGATCGGTTCCAGTAGTAGGAAACGCCTCCCAACGTTCAACCAATCCGCTCATATTGCCCCGCATGGGAACTGTCCCAATATTAAACCGTATACAAGAGAGCGCCTCAAGGCTGTGGTAAGCAAAAGCGCTGCTTTCATAACAACAAACGCCAGGAGAAAAGCAATGAATTCGACACAGGACACCTTTGGCAAATATGTGGATGAAACGGGCGAGGAGTACTACTGCCCGATCAACGCGGTTATGGATGACCGCATCGTTTCCGAGTGGGAGATAAACAATTGCGTTGAAACTTCCACGGCCGGCCGCTATGCCGGAAACCTCAAGATCGCCGGCCGCAAAGAACCGGATTGGAGGTTTTAGAATGAAAATCAACATGACTTGTTTCGCCAGTCTATCACAAAAATACGAATGCGATTATGACCAGGCCACACCAATAGAGCTGGAACGCGGCGCCACTGTGAAAACCCTGATGGAAGCGTCCGGTGTATCGGATCGTGATGTCAAAATCGCATTTGTTAACGGCAAAAGCGCCGAGCCGGAAAAAACATTGAACGATGGCGACTGGGTTGCCCTTGTACCGTCAACAGGCGGCATGTGATCCTGTTGATACCGCATCGGACACCCTATCTGGTAGAAACAAAATTGAAAACACACCAAATGTGGGTATTTGGGGATGCCCGACATGCTTGTGTATGATTCAATTTAGCGGGCAAACCAGCAGCCCCGGGAACTGATCAATATCTTTTTGACATAATTTCATCAAAACAGTAGGTTCTAAGAAAAAGCCGCTGAATAACATCCGTTAATTCAGACACAATAATAAAAAATTGCCCAAACTGAGCCGGCTCCAATCGCATGGCCTTTGTGCGAAATAAAAGGATGATACTTGCAAAAGTACAAGACCCTGGATTTTATCGCCACAATGGTATCGATCTGTATACGCCCGGAGCCGGGCTGACGACAATTACACAATCGAATACAAACCAAAAGGTCTTATGGATCAATTTTAATGAAACAGGACTCAATACATATAATAGACCTTTCATAAAATAATAAAAACGACTATTTTACCTGTTTGGAAGAGTGGTCGGATGAGATGAAAGATGGTGTCTGCCGCAAGCAGTGTTGGCACAGCACCATGGAGAAAAAGGGACTCCGGGTGAAGCTATCGCTAAATGATGCCGGAGTTGTTACCGGAATGATTCACTATGCACCGATCGAACATTCCTGGGTTGAAGGAGAGAATCTATATTTTATTTACTGCATCTGGGTACACGGGCATAAAAAAGGACGCGGGGATTTAAGGAAGCGCGGCGTTGGATCAGCATTGTTACAGGCGGCTGAAGACGATGCAAAACGCTTGCAGACAAAGGGATTGGTTGCCTGGGGATTGCTCTTGCCGTTCTTTATGCGTGCGGGATGGTTCAAGAAGCATGGTTACCGGAAAGTTGACAGAAGCGGCATCCGTGTTTTATTGTGGAAACCTTTCTCAGATGATGCCACCCCTCCCCGATGGATTAAGGCCAAAAAAACGCCGGAGCTTGTTCCTGGCAAAGTGGTTGTAACAGCTTTGGCCAACGGATGGTGCTCCGGAATTAACGGTATGATAGAACGCGCCCGGCGGATTAGCAGTGAATTTGGTGATAACGTCGTTTATCGGGAGGTTGATACGAGTAATCGAGAGACCGTGCGCGATTGGGGTCTATCTGATGGATTGTTTGTGAACGAAAAGAATATTTACAGGGGGCCGCCGTTGTCATATGAGAAAATCAAGGAAATCATAGGAAAAAAAGTGCGAAAATTATAACTTAGATCGGCCTTAAGGAACGAGAAATCCTATTGAATTGGCTGACAGGAATGAAAAATGAAGGTAGTGGCTATCAACAGCAGCCCCATGAAGGGTGAAGGCAACACGGCATTGATCCTTGATTCCTTCCTGGATGGAATGAGAGAAGCTGGTGCAAAGGTGGAGCTCTTCTATACAAAAAACCTGAAGGTTAACCCGTGCCAGGGGGACTACACCTGTTGGCTCAAGACGCCCGGCAAGTGTATCCATAAAGATGACATGAAAATGCTTCTTCCAAAATTAGCCAAAGCCGATGTTTGGGTGTTTGCCACCCCGGTATATTTTGATGGGATCTCAGGGGCGATGAAAAATGTAATCGAACGGATGCTCCCACTGGTAGAGCCGTTTTTCGAACTGCGTGATAACCACTGCCGTCATCCCAGGCGCCAAGGAACCAAGAGCGGCAAGGTTGTATTGGTCTCGAGTTGTGGTTTTTGGGAGATGGACAACTTCGATCCGCTTCTTGTCCACATGAAGGCAATATGTAAAAATGCCGACAGGGAATTTGCCGGTGCGCTGCTAAGGCCGCACGCATCAGCAATGAAGTATATGCTCCATGAAGGCATTCCAATAGATGATATCTTTGCCGCGGCAAACAAGGTTGGCCGTCAACTTGTGGCAGATGGCGCAATGCTCCCTGAACCCCTCCAGGCCGTGAGCCGCAATCTCGTGACTCTTGAGCAGCTTTTGCAGGGGGCCAACCATTTCTTTCAGCAAATATTGAATAATGCCAAGCGAGAATAATCAGGATAGACGATGACCTTTACATTCTCCCCCATCGGCACCGTGCATCATTTTTCCGAAAAGATCCCGAAACACTGGTCTGAATCCGACCTGGAAGGCGAGTTGGAACTGATGCCCGAATACACAGATGGCCTGTCGGATATCCATCCCGGACAGCAGATTGTCGTGCTGTTCTGCTTTCATAAGAGTCCTGAATTCGGCAATGAGCATCTCAAGCAGAAAAGGCGCGGCAGCGGAGCGGTCACGGGCGTTTTCAGTCTCTGCTCGCCCATTCGTCCCAATCCCATCGGCCACTCGGTGCTAACGGTGTTGTCAGTGGACGGCTGCCATATCCGGGTCAAGGGACTGGACATGCTTGACGGCACGCCGATTCTCGACAT
>JASFGJ010000518.1:0-3510 GCA_050123815.1 Desulfobacteraceae bacterium | reverse complement strand
GTGCCCGATTAATTTGATGGGGTGTTCTTCGGACTGTTTGTGGCGCAGCAATCGGTTTTCGCGCTGCAAGGATGCCTTCTGAAAGGCTTTTTCGATGACCAATTCGAGGCGATCGAGATCAAACGGTTTGGTGATGTAATCATAGGCACCCATTTTCATTGCCTGGACGGCGTTGTCCACATCACCGAATCCGGTGATAATCACCACCTGCACTTCCGGCGCCAGATCTTGAAACCGGGTCAACAGATCCATTCCATCTCCATCGGGCAAGCGCATATCCAGCATGACAACGTCAAATGATTTGGATTTAAACGCCTTGAAAGCCTCCTTTGCCGTACCGACAGTCTCGATGCGGCGATGCTCCGAGCTCAGCTCTTTTTCCGCCAGACGACGAATGGACGCTTCATCATCAACGACTAAAATATGGATAATTTCAAATGCTGGTTTCATGATTCCGTTGCCGTATCGTTGTTTCTTGCTCGAACCTTAAATCTGGGGCAGTGTTACGGTGAACACAGCGCCTTGCCCCGGCGTGCTGTCAACCGCGATTTCACCACCATGGGCCTGAATGATGTGGTAGCAAGTGGAAAGCCCGATGCCGATACCCTGCCCAACCGGCTTGGTGGTAAAAAACGGTTCGAACAACTTTTGCAAATGATCTGCATCGATGCCGCGGCCGTTATCGATGACTTCAAGCGTATTATAGCCCTCATCGTTGTGGTGGGTCCGCAGCAAGATCTTACCTTGCTTTTCCTCCACGGCATCCAGCGCATTGAGAATCAGATTGAGAATAACTTGTTCCAGTTCAGCCGGGTTTCCTTTGATTGCCGGCAGTTCCGACTCCAGCGAAAGCTTTATCATATCGGGCGGAAGGTGTTTTACCCGGTGATGCAAAAGCCGCATGACGTTCTTAACGAGCGGGTTCAAATCGACCCGGGAAAAATCAGGCGCTTTGCGGGGGCTGAAAGTGAGCAGACTCTGAACGATATCGCGGCAACGCAGGCACTCGTTATGAATAATATCCAGATACTCGACATAATCGTCCAACAGGGCGTTGTCTTTCAGCTGTTGCTCCAGCTGGGGCAGGCGCCGCCGCAGTCCTTGGGAAAATCCGCTGATGGCCGTCAACGGATTGTTGATTTCATGGGCGACACCGGCCGCCAGCAACCCGATGGTGGCCATTTTTTCAGCATGATAATATTTCTCTTGATACTCTTTTTCGAGAGTGACATCTCGTTTTACAATGATAATATCGCCGGGTTTTTCATCGGTGGTGCGCAGCGGCGATGCCGTAATCGTGAAATGTCGATTGCGTCCATTGATCGTTATGATGGCGTTTTGACTGCAGACGCGATTGCGTTGGAATGCTTCGCGCAGTGGGCAGTCCCGACAAGGTTCATTTCGTTGTCTGAAAACCTTGTAGCAAAAAGCATTTACCGGATCCGCCGCTTCGTAGATCTCGTAAAAGCTGTGGTTGATGGTTTGAATGTGGTAGTCGGTCGTAACGACCGCCACAATATCGGTGATGCCGTCTAAAATGGCCTGGACTTGCCGGCGTTTGTGCTCCAGTTCAAGATTTGATTTTTGCAGCTCACCGATCTTGGTTTGAACTTCTTTGAAAAAGCCAAGTTTGGTGTGTCCCAATCCGATGAGGTCTTCGATTTTGGTCTTCATGGCACTTACCAGGATGCTTCGCATATTTGAAGCATGGCTTCCCAGGTCGCTTCCCGGGGATTGGTTACCAGACAGGCATCTTGAGTTGCCATGCGACAAATCGGCGGCAATGCGTCGGCATCCACGACGATGTCGCGCAATGCGGTGGTGATGTCAAGATCGCGGAAAAAGCGTTCCAATTTTTCTATGGCGGCCAGGGCGGTTTGTTCTTCGTCCCCCAAGCGTCGACCGAGTACTATTTCCCCGATATCGGCCATTTTAGACTGACACGCCGGCATATTGTAGCGCATCACATTCGGCAATAATACCGGATGGACCAATCCATGGGCCAGATCGAGCTTGCCCCCCAAGGAGTGGGCCAGGGCATGATCGAGTCCCAGACTGGCATTGCTGAACGCCATGGAGGCAAAGGTGCATGCCGTGCTCAACTTTTCCAGCGCCTCCAGAGAACGGCTTTCAATGGCCTTGGGTAGATATTCGATGATCAGGTCAATGGCTTTAAGCGACTGAATTTCCGTGAAGGCGTAAGCGATTCGCGAGACGTAGGCTTCAATGGCGTGGGCCATTGCGTCTATGGCGGAAGCAATAATCAGTTCCTCGGATTTGGTGGTCAACAACTCCGGGTCGATAATGGAAATATTGGGCACCAGCGTTCGACTGATGATGGACATTTTTACCTGACGCCGGGTGTCGGTAATGATGGCGAATTGAGATATATCGGCCCCACTGCCGGCCGTTGAGGGCATAAAGACCATGGGCGGCAAAGGTCGCTGAATTTGATTGGCCCCTTCATAATCCTTGATGCTGCCGCCGTTGCTGGCAACGATGGCGATGCCTTTGGCTGCGTCCATGGGGCTTCCACCGCCCAGGGCCATCATCACATCGCATTGCTCTTGCTCATAGAGCGCCGCCCCTTTCTCTATCTCGTGGTCGCGGGGATTGGCCGACACCTCGTTGAAATACGACCAGGCCAGCTTTTCCTCGGTCAATATGTCGAAAATTTGATCGACCCAACCGACCTTTTCCAATCCCGGGTCGCTGACGAGAAAGACTCTTTCTCCGCCCAAGCGCTTGGCGCACAAGGCGGCATATTTAAGACTGCCTCTGCCGTATAGAATTTCAGGAACTGAGAATTTGCGAACATCCATAACAGATATTACCTCGTTACTCTTTTAAATGGGCCCTTGTGACCCATCCGGCTGCATGAGCGCGGGTCAGGATGACCCGTATCAAACGGCCATTTTTCTATGCCCGACCTCGTGTCTTTGGCGCGGCCGTCGTATCGTAGCTTTTTTGTTAATATTATAACTATTGTTTTCAATCAATTATACTATTGTTGGGTTCCGTTAACAATCCCGCCGGCAACATGTGGCCCGCTATTTGCCATTAAAGCAAGGCAAATGCCACCAACGATTTTAAACCATACATTCCAAGGAGGTCACGCATGGCAGTACAAGAACAAGTTTTCGGATTTTTTATTCCCACCGTCACGTTAATGGGCGTCGGATCTTATAAGGAGATCGGCAAACAGATCAGAACGCTGGGAGGCACAAAACCTTTCATATGCACGGATCAAGGCATCGTCGACTCCGGTATTCTCGATCAGGTGGTTGAAGTGATCCGTCGCGATTGCGAGGTTGAGCCGGTGGTCTACGACAAAACACAACCCAATCCGACGGATAATAATGTACATGAAGGATTGGACAGCTACAAGGAAAATGGCTGCGACCTGATCGTCTCGCTGGGCGGGGGAAGCGCCCATGACTGCGGCAAAGGCATCGGCATTGTCGCCACCAACGGCGGCAATATTCGCGACTATGAGGGTGTGGATCAATC
>JASFGJ010000517.1:0-3515 GCA_050123815.1 Desulfobacteraceae bacterium | reverse complement strand
GGTCTGTCATCGAATAATATTCCATAAGAGCTTTTTAGCGGTCTATAAAATAAAAAATATGGTTTTATATTCCTTTATAAGGCTATTATAAATCTAATTGTCCAGTTGTCAACAACTTCCATATAAATATCCTAAAAAAGTCTACTATAAGCATATTTTAGCCATTAGATACCTTATTTAATCTATTATAAAAACAATATGTCCTCAATAGGCTAATGATATTGGCTTTGTGCCATGCATTTGATCCGTAATGTTTGATCACCTTGCCCGACAGAACATCAACATACCCTTTGGCTACGACTATTTCGGGCAAAAAGTTGTGCGTCCCGGCAATTTGGATCAGCTGGCGAATCCAAATGATAACCAGTGCTGGAGGATGGATACACTGGACACAATATAAGGAGATTAGACATGAAACAAACGTTTTGGCTTGTCGCCCTGGCAGCGCTATTGCTGCTCAGCGGCTGTGCAGCCCCAAAAATCGGCTTTCTTAGCCCCGACCAAGTGCCGCTCAAAGAATCCACGCTTCAAGGAAGCGGCAAAGATAAGGTTGTTGTAATATCTGTTCGCGGCCTGCTGTCCAACCAACCCAAAAAAGGTTTGATAAAAAAGAGACCCAGCATGGTTCAGGAGGTTGTGTCCCAGCTGCGCAAGGCGGAAGCCGACTCGCAAATCGGCGCTGTGGTGCTAAAGGTGGATTCGCCCGGAGGTTCGGTGACCGCCAGCGACCAACTCTACCATGAAATCGCTTCGTTCAAACAGCGGACCGGTGTCAAGGTAGTGGTGGCGATGATGGATGTGGCGGCCTCGGGCGGCTACTATCTCTCTCTGCCGGCAGATCATATCCACGCACATCCCACGACCCTGACCGGCTCGGTGGGCGTAATCTTTATCCAACCACGCTTCTACGGCATGATGGACAAAATCGGTGTTCAAGTAGATGTCAACCGCTCCGGCCGGAACAAAGATATGGGCTCCCCGTTCAGAGAGCCCACCGAAGAGGAGGATCGGATCATCCAGGACCTGACCGACAAATTAGCCGAGCGTTTCAACCAACGGGTGGCCAAGCACCGGAACCTTTCAGCTCGTCAGATGCAGGAGATCGCTTCGGGCCGCATCTATCTGGCGGACGATGCCAAGGCAGCGGGTCTGGTGGACAGCATCGGCTATCTGGATGACGCGGTTAACAAGGCGATCCAACTGGCCGGCTTGCCAAAGGATGCCAAAGTGGTCGTCTACCGGCGCGCCGAATATCCGAACGACAACCTTTACAATACGGCAACCAATGTGGATGGCGCCGGTAAACCGGCCATGATCAATATCGATCTGCTGGATACGCTCTCCGCTATGAATGCCGGCTATTATTACGTATGGCCGCCGGCAGCAGCCGGTGAGTAACGGGTTCCCATCCATTGATTCCCTCTCCCCCAAAGGGGGAGAGGAATCTTGGACCTGACCTCTCCCCCTGAGAAGGAGAGGAGAATGGGGTTTGTGGATGGACACTAAATTATGGGCAGACACAACGAACCGTATTGCGGTCCATAGCGGCGCAAAAGGGGCGGCCGCATCGACAGGCTTTCGATTTGCGTCGCTCCGGATGCGCCCTACCCTTCATAGATCACAGCCAAAATCGTGGCGCGTTCCTCTTTGGCAGTGAGCAGGTGCGGTGTGGTTGACAGATAGTAGGCGCTGTCTCCGGGTTCGAGTTCGAAGCTGTCCGTACCGATGACGAGCTGCACCGTACCGCTGATCACAAAGATAAACTCTTCGCCGTCGTGCCGGGACTTCTCCTGTTCCGGCACCGCCTCGAGCTGAACCATCAGCGCTTCCATATGGCGCCCCTGCACCTGGGGCGCCAGGCTCATATAAGTGTATGCCTTTTGCGTCCCCTTGCGGGAGGTCGAGCGCGATATCTGCATGCGCTGTCCCTTGCGAGTAACGGCGTAAGGTTTGCCGCCGGCGCCCGACAAAATGCGCCCAAAAGCGCTGTCCAGCGCTTTGGACAACTTGATCAAAGTGCCCAACTGGGGTTTCACCCGATTTTCCTCGATGCCCGACAACAGATCCACACTGAACCCGGTCAACTGGGCCAACTGGTCCAGACTAATATCTTTCTGCCGTCGATACGATTGGATGCGCTGCCCGATCGCCTCACTGGTGGGAACGGCGGACGGTTCAATCTCGCCGGTCAAATCTTTAAAGTAATCGACGTTGATATAGGGTTTTTTCGCCATGATGTTCTCCTTCACTGAAGCATATGCCAAAACGGTGTTCCGTTTGTCCACCACGCTTCACTCACAAGGCACCGATATGCCGGGCGATCACCAGGCGCTGAATTTCGGATGTGCCCTCGCCGATTTCCAGCAGTTTCTGATCGCGGTAAAAGCGCTCGACGTCATACTCTTTCATCAAGCCATAGCCGCCGTGCAGCTGCACGGCGTGGTTGGCGCAATTGTGCATCACCTCGGAACAGAGCAGCTTGGCCATGGCGGCTTCCTTGGAAAAGGGCAGCTGCTGGTCGCGCAGCCAGCAGGCCTTGTACAACAGCAGGCGGGCCGATTCGATCTCCAGGGCCATATCGGCCAGCTTGAAGGCATTGACCTGGAAGCGGCTGATGGGCCGGCCGAACTGTTCGCGCTGGTGGCTGTACTTCAAAGCCATATCAAAGCAGCCTTGAGCGCCGCCAAGCCCCATGGCGCCGATGGAGAGCCGCCCGCCATCCAGGGTCTGCATCATTTGGTGGAATCCATCTCCCCTTGGTCCCAGCAGATTCTCCTTGGGCACCCGGCAGTCTTCAAAGTAGAGTTCGCTGGTATTGGAAGCCCGCCACATCATCTTATCATGCATGACCTTGGCGGTATAGCCCGGCGTGCCGTTTTCAACCAGGATGCACGACAGCTCCGGCTTGCCGTCATCCCGCGTACCTGTCCGGCACAACACCGTGACACCCATGGAGATATCGGTGGAAGCATTTGTAATAAAGATTTTACTGCCGTTTATCACCCATTGGTCACCATCCAGGCGGGCAGTGGTTTTGGCACTGGCAGCGTCCGAGCCTGCATTGCATTCGGTCAACCCGAAGCCCCAAAGCCCCTCGCCCCGGCAAAGCGCGGGCAGATATTTCTGTTTCTGTTGGTCGCTGCCGAAATAGTAGAGGGGGCCAATGCCCAATGAATTTTCCGCGGCAACGGTGGCGGCGTGGGAACCGTCGATCCTGGCGATCTCCTCGGTGGCGATGATATAGGAGATGTAATCCATCCCCTGCCCCCCGTACGCTTCGGAGACAAAGATGCCGAACAGCCCCAACTCGGCCATTTTGCGCATGGTGTCGTAGGAAAAGCTCTCCTGCGCGTCAAGCTCGCGCGCCACCGGCCGGATCTCCTGCTCGCCAAACCGGCGCACGCTCTCCCTGAGCATCTCCTGCTCCGATGTCAATTGAAAATCCATAAGCCCTCCCGTTGCTATTGAAAGTCGAAGGCCGGATAGGATGTGCCGGTATGCGATTTCGAAATAAG
>JASFGJ010000516.1:0-3516 GCA_050123815.1 Desulfobacteraceae bacterium | reverse complement strand
ATCGCATTGCGGTCCTTTTGGGCCGCAACGATCACCGGATTATGAATATCATAACCATCGAGCTAAAAAGGAGGGCCGATCCATGCCTTTCACGATTCCTAAAATTGTATCTGCCGAAGAGGCGGTAACCCATGTCCAAAACGGCATGACCCTTTCGATCAACACCATGGCGGCAACCAGCTATCCAAACGCCTTGAGCTGTGCGCTGTACGATCGTTTTCAGGCCACCGGCGCTCCGGTGGATCTAAGTTTCTGGGGTGCTACGGCCCAGGCGATGCACTCTCTGGATGCACTGACCGAGCATCTGGCCCGGTGTGAAGGGATGTTCTCAAAGGTCTTCATGGGACATTGGGTCACCACACCGACGTTTGTCAAGCAGGCCGCCGAAAACAAAATCGCGGCCTATAATTATCCCCAGGGTATCATTTCACACTTGTACCGGGCCGCCGCCAGCCGTAAGCCTGTGGTGGTCAGCCGCGTCGGCCTGGAAACGTTCGCTGACCCCCGGCATGGGGGCGGCAAACTCAACGACCTGGCTATAGAGGATCTGGTCGAGGTGGTGACCTTCGATGGAAAAGAGTACCTGCAATACAAAACACCTAAAATCGACGTCTGCTTTATCCGGGGCACTACAGCGGATGCGCTGGGAAATGTCACCGCCGAAAAGGAAGCCGCCTACATTGACGCTCTGACCCTGGCCATGGCGACCAAAGCCAACGGCGGCACGGTCATTGCCCAGGTCGAGCGCGTCTCCGACGGCAAGGCCAACAGCAAGCAGATCTTGATACCGGGTCTGGCCATCGATTACATTGTAGTGGACCCCGATCAGCGGCAGACCTATATCGAACCGTTTAACCCGGCTTACAGCGGGCAAACCATCATGCCCGCCGGAGAGATCCAAACCCACATGCAATCGGTTTTGGAAAAATCCGGGGGTTGGTTTGCTCAAAGGCATCTTGAACATTATATCATCGCCCGGCGCGCGGCGGATGAACTGCAAGCCGGTTTCATTGTGAATATCGGCATCGGGATCCCGGGGCTGGTGCCGACCATTGCAGCGGAAAAGGGACTTCAGGACAAGATCCTGATGACCAACGAGGCGGGTACCATCGGCGGTATTCCGGCGCCGGCCGGCAGTTTCGGCGCCTCGTTGAACCCGATGTACATCACCGACATGCCGACGATGTTCGATTTCTATGACGGCGGCATGCTCGATTGTGTCTGTGTCGGTGCTGCGCAAATCGATCCCCGAGGCAATGTCAATGTCAGCCGAATCGGATCGCGTGTCATCGGCGTCGGGGGATTTGTCAATCTCACCATGGCCAGCCGCAAAGTGGTATTCCTGACGACCTTCACTGAAACCAAACAGCTTTCGGTGAGCTATGAAGACCGGAAATTAAAGATCACAAGTGAGGGCAAGATAAAAAAATTCATCAACAACATCGATCAGATTTCGTTTTCCGGCAAAATTGCCATTGAGGAGCAGCGCGAAATTATATATGTTACCGAACGATGCGTCTTCCGGTTGACACCGGAAGGATTGCTGCTTACGGAAATTGCTCCGGGCATTGATCTACAGCATGATATCTTCGATCAGATGGAATTCCAACCGTCTGTTGCCGAAAATCTCAAGGAGATGAGTTCGGATTATTTTCGTATTTGAAGGGATTGAAAGGTTTATTCAAGTAGCGTATGAAGACGGAAGAAGTCAACCAGAGACAGTTCGTGCAATCCTTGTCCAGGGGTTTCAGCGTTTTGGAAAAAGTCTGCCTAAGTGAAACTCCGCTAACGCTTAGCGAGCTGGCAAAAAAAAGCGATCTGAGTATCGGCGCGATCCAGCGGTTAAGCTATACTCTGGAAAAATTAGGACTGTTGGACAGGGACCCGCGAACAAAACGATTTCGTGCCGGCTCGCGGATGATTTCGCTGGCGCTCGCCATTACGCGCAACCTCGAGTTGATAAAAGTTGCTCACCCTTATATGCAATCGCTCTCCGACGAGATCGGGGAGGTGGTCGGATTAGGGGCCATCGAAGGCGATCACATCATCCTGGTGGATATCATTCATACCCGGCAGCTGCTCAATATCAATATGAACGCCGGAGCCGCCATAGCGCCGCACGCCACCGCCACGGGCAAAGCGATCCTGGCTTTTCTTCCCGACACCAGGATAGAGCAGATCCTCGCGCTCCACGGCCTGCCTAAATTAACCTCCAACACCAACACTTCGGCTCGCTCGTACAAAAAAGAGCTTAAGCAGGTAAAGGCACGGGGTTTCTCCACCGCCTTTGATGAGAACGCTTACGGCCTCACCACGATCGGTGCGCCGGTCAGAAACAGCAACGGCGAGGTGGTTGCGGCCATGACGATTATGGTGCCTTCGATGAAAATCCCCAAAGAAAAGTTTGTCTCTACCTTCAAGAAGAAAGTCGTTCATACGGCTGATCAAATATCGCTTGCCATGGGATTCACGAAAGAAGTCGATTGACAATAACGGACGCGCCACTCTTTGCGGCGCGCCCGTTTGCGGTTATCGACTATCGTGAAGCAAATCGTATTTAACATAGAGCAACCCCGACCAATTGCCGCTCCCGATACGGCTCCGTCGCGCATGAGAGTAGGTTATTAGACAAATGAAGATGGATAAAGATATTTCATTAAGAAAAGCCGATATCGCCGATATTGAACAAATAAAGACAATTTTATTCAATTCATTAAAAGAATATGAAATAGAAATACCTCATAACTATTCAGTATCCGATATCGATTCTATTGAGGCTAAAAACAATATCGAAGAAGTTTTCGTTCTCGCAAGAAATGATTTTGTTATTGGTTTTGTAATTCTAAAACCCATTTCTGCAGATCGTATTGAATTAAAAAGGTTGTATTTAACCGCTTCTGAAAGAGGACGAAAGCTTGGCGAGCATCTATTGAATCATGCGATAAACTTCGCCTGCAGGAACAATTTTAAATATATTCGACTCGAAACCACATCTAAATTTAAAGAGGCTGTGTCTCTTTATACAAAACATGGTTTTACGGTATTGAAGGAAGCTGAAAAGGCGCCAGGGCATGACTTAGCATTGGAGAAAAGTCTATAGAAGTGGTTTCATATGAAGGAATGAAATGAAAAGAATATGAGTATATTGTGGATCTAATACCGAATCCGGACCAAATCTATAGAGTCCGCAACAGCCCTTAATGATGTATAGGTTTCCTAAAGATTGCGACGGTACATTATGCCGCCGATAAACGTCACCGTGTTTTTTCCATTGTAATAAGGCAGGCCGTGATCTTTCATCAGGCGCATGACGTCGATGCCGCAGGCCTCCAGGGAAATGATAGCATCATCCGGGTTGCGACAGGGCTGCCCATCCGCGAAGGCGCAGGGATCACATAGATGACAACCACCCGCACCGAGAAAAAGACGCTTCGCTTCAGGTGAGGCGGCCTCTGTATCGTGCTTCACTGCCAAGAGTCTGTTCTTGAAATCGATAGCGTCGGTTTTCATGCCCTT
>JASFGJ010000515.1:0-3524 GCA_050123815.1 Desulfobacteraceae bacterium | reverse complement strand
TGCCGGTAAAACGGCTTGGATCGACAAAGGTTTCGATCATCACAGGTCGAACCCGGTAGCGCTGATACCAGTCATCGGGCAATCGCGCCAACGTCAGGGACAATACATGCGAGGCCAGGTTGGCAACTTTTACTGTGGGCAGGATCAAAAACCGATCGTTGCCGATCAGACAATGCAAATTGGCCCTGCGCGCCGCTTCGCTCCATCCGATATACTTGTCCCGATCGGCAAGCGCCCATGCGGCCGAACTAAAGGCCAGCGCTGCAAGATAGCCAAAGTTGGCGCTTTTGACGACGTACCGGATCTGAGCTCCACACAGCGGACCGCCGCCCAGGTAGTGGTATCGATCCATCAGCGCAAACCAAATTTTGGAATCTTTGCAGTATCGACTGCTGACCGGTTCAACCGTTATTTGTCCCAACTGTTGCAGGCTGCACTGAACGCGGGCAATATCAGGGTCAATGGTATGGGTTGCCGATTTTTCAAAACCATAGGTTTTGTTTTGACGAGGCAACTGGATAATGCCTTGTTGCTCAAGTTTGGCCAAGGCTTTGCGGCAACTCATATCTTTGAGCCGACCGTTTGGGCTGCGCCAATCCAACCATTGGCACACTCGGCGAGACAACTCCAACTGAGAAATAGACGGCTCGCAAGTCACGGTCTGTTGTATTTGATCAAGCGTGTGTTGCAAAAATTGTTGTCCACATACCAGCATGCCATGACTATGGCAGGTTATACCCCCTGTGTCAAGTGTGTGCCATGATCAGCCCTTGAGGGAGAGGGTCAGGGTGAGGGTGTAAGGCTTTGAAATCACACCCCCTCACCCAGCCTCTTCCCCTAAAGGGGGAGAGGAGAACGGTATTTATGGATGGACACTAATTAAAATATTGGCATGCCTTTTCGCGTGGACATTCCTGGCCCCTTCTTTCCGCAATAACCGCCGCCGGCCTAAAGCTGAGCCGGGTAGTGATGACAGGGGATTGTGTTTTATAATCAAGGATTTTGATCTTGATTTTTTCAAGCATGATGTATATCAATATCAACTTTAGCATGCCAGTCATAATTGCCGCAAACCATAGGCATTTAGATACCATTCAGGGAAGGAGCATGAGTGATTAAAAATGGCAGATAAATTAAGAAACATTGCCCTGGTCGCACACGGCGGCGCAGGCAAGACATCGCTGGCAGAGGTCATGCTGTTTAATGCAGGCGTCACCAACCGAATCGGCCGTACTGAGGATGGCAACACGGTCATGGATTACGAGCCTGAAGAGCTCAAGCGTTTGACGAGCATCAGCAGCAGCTTCGCCCAGGCTCCCTGGAAAAAGCATACCATCAGTATCGTGGACACTCCCGGGGATCAAAATTTCTTCACCGACACAAAACTCAGCATGCAGGCGGTCGATGCCGCCGTTGTCGTCGTGGACAGTGTCGACGGCGTCAAGGTACAGACCGAGCAGGCCTGGGAGTTTGCCGCCAACGACAATTTGCCTTTACTCATCTTCATCAACAAACTTGATCGCGAAAGAGCAGACTTCCAGACTGCGTTTCAGGACAGCCGGGATTCTTTTGAAGCCCCCAAACCCATCATCGTTCAGGTGCCCATCGGAAAAGAGGTGGAATTTAAAGGGGTCGTCGATTTGGTGTCGATGAAGGCCTACACCTACGATGATAAAGGCAAGGCCAGCGCCATCGACATTCCTTCGGAGATGCAGGCGGATGTGGAGAGTGAACGCGAGGCATTGATTGAAAACGTCGCCGAGGCCGATGATGCCCTGATCGAAAAATATCTGGAAGGTGAAACACTCAGCGATGATGAAATCAAAGCGGCTTTACGCAAGGGCATCTTAGAGCGGGTTTTCGTGCCGGTGCTTTGCGGATCGGCGACCAAAAACATCGGTGTCGATTTGGTGATGGATTTTATTGTCAATTGCCTGCCCTCCCCTCTCGAACGCGCCCCCTTCCAGGCGGTCAGTGCGTCAGATGATTCCGAGGTTGAAATCAAGTCGGATCCCGATGCGCCCTTTTCAGCCATGGTATTCAAGACAGTGGCGGACCCCTATGCCGGCCGGCTCTCCATCTTTCGAGTGGTCAGCGGCACGCTTGGCGGTGACGGCACTTTTTACAATACCACCAAACAAACCAAAGAGCGCTTTAATCAGTTGCTGACCATCATGGGCAAGGAGCAGAAACCTGTCGATTCGGCCGGCCCTGGTTCCATCGTTGCAGTGGCGAAATTGAAAGAGACGACTACCGGTGACACCCTGTGCGTTGATACAAACAAGATCCGTTTCAAGATGGCGGAGCCGCTGCCGACGCTCATCACCTTTGCGTTGGAAGCCAAGTCCCAGGGTGACGAGGATAAAATTTGGTCATCGCTGACGCGATTGCTGGAAGAGGACCAGGGATTGAAGGTGGAGCGTAATGCGGAAACCAAGGAGATTCTGCTGTCAGGGTCCGGTCAGGTGCATATCGAAAGTACCATTGAAAAAATGAAACGCAAGTTCAACGTCGAAGTACTGCTCAAGACCCCCAAGGTACCCTACCGTGAAACCATCAAAAAGAAAGTTCGCGTACAGGGAAAGCACAAGAAACAGACCGGCGGTCATGGTCAGTTCGGCGATTGCTGGGTGCAGTTGGAGCCGCTGCCGCGTGGCAAAGGCTTTGAGTTCGTCGACGCCATCGTTGGCGGTGCCATCCCGAAAACATATATTCCGGCCGTCGAAAAAGGCATTGTTGAAGCCTGCCAGAAAGGCGTGTTGGCCGGTTTTCCATGCGTGGACTTCAAAGCTACTCTGGATGACGGCTCATTTCATGCCGTCGATAGTTCTGAAATGGCATTTAAAATCGCAGGTTCACTGGCCTACCGCAAAGCCGCGGAAGAGGCCAAGCCGGTCCTGCTGGAACCCATCATGAAAATGCAGATTACCACACCCGACGAGTTCATGGGTGATATTATGGGTGATCTCAACGGACGGCGTGGTCGGGTCCTGGGAATGGACAGTGCCGGGAAATATCAAGTCATCAATGCCGAAGTTCCCATGTCCGAAATATTGACCTACGCGCCGGACCTGCGCTCCATGACCGGGGGCCGAGGCATCTTCAGTGTTGAGTTCGAACGCTATGACGAGGTGCCTGCTCAGATGGCGGAAAAAGTGATCGAGGAGATCAAGAGCCAGCAAGAATAGACCGGCTCAAGAAGATTGCACCAAATGACAGCTATGCCACTATTGGGCCATACAGGTTAAAAAACCGCTTGTCGATGGGATGTTGCACAAATGGACCAATCTTGATTTTTGGTCATCGGTGTTTACACTTTTTTAATGCTTTGCTTGATTTTTTCAAGCTTCTCATCGAAATATTCATTATAGTGCAACTCTCCACCATCTTTAAAATATGAATAAACTGACTGGATAATGGCTTTTGCTTCAATAAGAAGATCAATATTTTTCTTCATCTTTCCCAATTCAAAGAGCGCACTGCCCAGATTGTTCTGGGTCATGGCCCATTGTTGCGGCAGGCGA
>JASFGJ010000514.1:0-3526 GCA_050123815.1 Desulfobacteraceae bacterium | reverse complement strand
GGCGTCTCGCCGCGACATTTAAGCCATGCGAGAGACATGTCGCGGCGAGACGCCGCTCCCACAACGCCTGGTAATGCGGAATTTGTTTCATGCAACTGTTTGAAAAACCATAATAATTATAATGAATCGCATTCATCGAGAATTGCTGAGGCCCTCTATTTTCCTTAATACTGTTGATTGCGACCAAGTGGGGCCTGGGTCCTGATTAAATTTCGGGAAATAGGAGAGATCCATTGATTGTCACACTCCTGCTAAAAAAATAGCGGCGGGATTATTCATCCCGCCGCTCAAACCCGTTATCCAACGCGTTGGTGTCCATCCGGAAACAGCCCTATTCCGGGCGGATGGGTTAGGCGTTAGCTGCCATTGGCAGTTGGTCTAACCAGACATATTAATTGTTTTTTGCTTATACCTGGATGCTGCTCTCGTCTTTGCGTATGTTACAGCCGTACTACGGGCAACTGGTCACGTGTTCCCAATAGTTGGTGGCCGTCTCTTGTACCGAGGTGGTCATTGAGAACCACGGCGACGCCCAACCAAGATCGTCTCCCGAGCCAACGGCGCAGGCCATCCAGTTGAACATGCCGCACTGGTAGGCCCTGCCCTGGGAAATGTGCGTGCTGTTGGTGGCGGTGACGCATTGACCTACGGGGTCCGGATCGGGGTCGGGGTCCGGATCCGGATCTGGCTCGTCCCCTTCCTCGTAGCTGGCCGTCAGGCCGACACCGGAAAAGTCCTGGTAACCGTACAGGCCGATGTGCCATCTGCCCGCCTCCGGCGAGGCTTCGGTGCAGTTTTCTATGTTGCCGTCCAAATAGGGGCGACAGTCGTATTCTCTAGTCGTCGGCTCTTCGTCGAAGCGGACATACAGATCGGCGTCTCCGTCTCCACCCGATATGTCAATGGACAGGTCGGAGGCATTTTCGGGCACATCGATATAGAAACGGACGAATTCGGATTGCGATCCGGAAATATCGGTGACGGTTTCACCATTTTCAATCTCATCGTCGATCGGATCGGGATCCGGGTCGGGATCCGGATCCGGATCGGGGTCGTCGCCATAGACCACATAGTTGGCATCCGCTCCAATTTGGCTGACGCCGTAGCCAATGCGCATATATCCATCCTCACCCCAGCTGGTGCCCCATGAGTTGCGCATGATCCAGTACTCGCCGTCGTCATTCCAACCCACCAGATTTACGGCGTGATCGAGACTGCTACAACTATTGGTCCATATCCCGCCAGAGTAGTTTGACATGTTTGAGGAACAGACCGCTACGGAGACCGGTCCATGATCGTATATGGCTTGTTTGATCTGGGCGGTGGTAGGCGTGCACGACTGACTGCCGCAGACAAAATCCCAGTCGTCAATTTTATAGGCTTTGGGATGATCCGACCAGCAGATCGATTCCCTGCCCGTGTAGGGCAAATCGTCTTCCATGACGGCGCCGGCTTCGCTTTGGCCGCTGACTGTTTTCCATTGGTGGTAGTCGTGGGCCCAAAACCCGCCGTTGCAGCCCCAGCCTTCATCGTTGCATGACAGCAGGTACTGCTCCGACAGGTCAACGGTATCACCGTCGTTGATCTTGATGATGCTTTCAAAAGTAGCCACCGCCGAAAAGGCCCAGCAACTTCCGCAGGTGCCCTGGTTCTTGATGGGGGTGCAACCGTTTTGGTCGCACCAGTTAAACGAGGAGGGCACATCGCCGAGATTTTCATCGGTTACGGTCTGCGATCCTTCAAGGAGCTGCGCTTTGGGTGGTGATGGAAGGGTAAACGTTTCGGTGAAGGTGGCGGTCGTCCTGAAACTGTAGCGCATGGAATCGGCAACGGCTTGTGAGTGCGCCCGCCGATAATCAAAAACCAAATCGGTCGTTCCCGGGTCGGCCCCCACCACGTAAATGGTTGTCACACCCCCGCCACCGATCAATCCCGGCTGTGAAGGTTCATATTTACTTCCCAAGATACGTACATTTTTACCCAGGGGAGTTTTTGCCCGCCAGCCATAGCCGGTGGAAGGATTGGTATGCAGCTCGATGGCTGCCACCGTGTCATGATCGAGCATGATGGTGGAATCGGCGTTTAGGCTCGAATAGTATTGCATTGTCGGAGCAGCCGCGGCAACGGATGCGTACATCGCAATAAAGAAAATTGCCCATAATATTCGTTTCATCTCCTATTCCTTTCTAACTCAATTGCGGATAATAGAAGTAAATGCAACGTTCATCTTCATTCACTTTAGAGGTGCGACCCGGTATGGCCGTCGAAAAGAGGAACCGGTCTACTGCCATGCCGATCGCATCGGCAGTGATGTATCTACTCAGGCGGCGTACGCCGACGCCTTCCACTACATGCTAACTGTTATTAAATTGGGTTAAGTGTTTTTGTGATGCTTGGTGTCAAAGCTGCGGGGGGAACCTGTCAACATTATTGTGCTGGCAGTCTTGCTAGCCCAAGCCACAGTATAAGTTTGATTTTTTCAAATCGACTCTATGCAAAGGCAGGAAATCATGTCAATAAAAACCGACCGGTCAGCGTAAAAATAAAGTGCTTGAACTGACCCGTCAGTATCTATTGACACGCCATGGCTCTTATTTTATAGTGTGGTGAGCCTTATGGGGGCAGAGGAGCCGTTTACGTTATTGCGGAGAAGTCCTGATAACAAAAGGTGCGGCGCCTCTCGGGCTATGCAACCGTCCGAAAAGAATCAAATGGGATCGTTCGTCCTGGTTTTCGAACTGGGAACCACGGGGTGTAAAGTTTGCCAATATCGTACGGAGTACGCGTGGCGACAATGGGATCGGCCCATCTGATCTTCCTTTGAAACATCCTCCCGCATAAGGACAACTGACACCAAAGTTTTGTACAATTTGCGGTGTCGGTATGGACCATTGGCCATCCGTGAAGGAGGCCATTCGAGCAATTGCACGGCTTTTGAACCCCTTTACCAACAGAATCGGAAATGGTTTCGTTTTATGAACGACGGCGTATGTATCTGCTTTGGGAAATACAATTACATTTTTGAAATAGATATGGTATTGTTTTTATCATGAAAAACGGCGTTAAAAAAAAGCAGATCATCAAAGCGGCCACGAGAATTTTTGCCCGCAAGGGATTTCACCAGGCCAAAATGGATGAGATCGCCGAGGCGGCCAAAGTGGCCAAGGGAACCCTCTATTATAATTACGCCAGCAAGTCCAAGCTCTTCGCGGCGACGGTGACCGCAGGCATGGAAGAGATCATGGACAAAATCAGCCGGGATTTGGAATCCGACCTGCCTTTTATAGAGCATTTCCGATTGCTGATCTCCAATACCATCCGGATTTATCTGAAAAACAAGGCAGTCATTCGGATTTACGTCAACGAACTGTCCAGCGGAATCGACAAGGAAGCCCTGGCGGAGATCAGAAAAGTGCGCCGACGCTTCATCCGCTTTATCACCGAAACCCTTCAGACCGGACAGGAGATGGGGTATCTCAAGCCCCTGCACCGCCAAATCTGCGCCACAGTTCTATTGGGCATGGTG
>JASFGJ010000513.1:0-3533 GCA_050123815.1 Desulfobacteraceae bacterium | reverse complement strand
TCAAACCTGCCTTCCCTTCCGCGAAGGGCCCCCGTAAACGCGCCCTTGACATGCCCGAACAGCTCGCTTTCGAGAAGTGATTCGTTTAGAGCGGCGCAATTGACCTTGATATAGGGTTTTTTGTTTCGCAACCCGCTCTCGTGAATGGCCCTGGCGACCAGCTCCTTGCCGGTGCCGCTTTCGCCGTAGATAATCACCGGGGCATCGGACTGGGCGGCATTGTCGATCAGTTCGAACACTTTCTGTATGGTGGCCGAAACACCGATCATGCCATGGAATCGATCTTCGGCATGCAACTCCCGGCGGAAAGACTCGATCTGAATCTCTTGGTCCACCAGGCTGGTGATGTCGGTCATGGTTTCCACCGCCCCGATCACCTCACCCTTGCTGTCAATCAGTGTAGAGGCATTTTTGATGATATTCACGGGCCGACCGTTCTTGCGGTGGATGATGCAGCGCTGCCTGCGCAGTTTTCCCCGTTTGAACATAACGCAATAATGGCAATCCGCCTGGTTGCGGGCGGTCTCGCAGGAATTGCAGTTCAGCAGGTCGCACGACTTTCCCTGAACCTCCTTACGGGAGTACCCGGTGATATCTTCGAACCCGCGGTTGACCGAAATAATGGTACCGTCGGGGGCAACGATCATGACACCGTCCTGGATGGTATCCACCACGGTTTTCCAATATTGATTCAAATCCTGTTTGTCCATCTGTTCAATCTGTCCAATAAGTTTACGGTCAAGTTGTTCAGTAACTTAACACTCGAACCCCGTTGTGGCAACACGTTTTTTGCTAAGGGGCACGCAAAAATGAACACCTTGTCGATTTCTATAGCGGTCCCGATAGCGATATCGATCCCGATTAAAACAACTTAAGTTAATTCATCGCATCGGACACCCATGCCGGAATTTTGGCACCATGTTTGCTTTTAGAGAAAACTGTATAAAAAACCTTAACGGACCCGCTTGAAGAGTATGTACACATTTGATCTAAGCGAAGCGATTATTCCCTTCTCCCTGCTGCAGATCGTCAGCCAGTTCAAGCGTATGAAAACCGGCGAAACCATGGAAGTCTCAGGTGTCGCCGACGATATCATCCCGGATCTCATGAGCGTGCTTCCGGCGGGTAAATTCGAACTGATCGGAACCGAGGCCATGAGTGCCGACAGCTCTAGATTCAGGCTGCGGTTTAAAAAAATAGACAATATGAACACCGACAAACCAAAGGAGAGATGTCATGTCAGCAAACGATCTGAACAGCATTGAAGTATCCAGCACCGTCGATGCCCGCGGCAGCGCCTGCCCCGGGCCCCTTCTGGAAGCCAAGAAAGGTATCGGCAAAGTCAAAGTAGGTGAAATCCTGGAAATCTACTCCAACGATTCCGGCACCCGCACCGATATTCCGGCCTGGTCGAACAAAGTGGGCCACGAATACCTGGGCGTTCTCGAGGCAGACGGATACGACAAACATTTTGTCCGCAGAAACAAGTAATTGGAGTCCACCGTGTCAGTCCAATCCAAGGAAGGCAAAATACTGATCCTGGCCACCGAGACCTGCGCCTATCCGGGCGCAAACTCCGTCGGCCAGGCGCACTCGAGCTACCCGACCAACAGCTATATCTTGCGGGTTCGTGCACCGGCCCTGTTTCCGGAGACGTTTTACATGGACTGTTTCCGCAAGGGCATCAGCGGTATCATCATCATGTCCTGCGGCGAAGAGTGCCCCTATGAAGGCGCCTATCATGCGCTGGCCAAACGGATCGACAAGGTCTACCAGTTGATGAAGGCAGAAGATATCGATATCCGTCGGCTGAGACTGACCGCTATCTGTACCGTGTGCAACCGGGCCTTTCTCAAAGAGGTCAACGACATGAACACTCTGGTCCAGGAATTGGGCCCGCCGCAATTCAAGAAGGTGGCATAACCATGGAAACCAAACGAACACTTGAATATGATGCCATTGTCGTCGGCGGCGGTATTGCCGGATTGCAGGCGGCACTGGATTTGGCCGACCAGGACTTTTCCGTGGCCGTCATCGAAAAAGACGCCACCATCGGCGGAAAGATGATTCGGCTTTCAAAAGTCTTTCCCACTCTGGACTGCGCCAGCTGCATTACGACACCGAAAATGGCCGCCGCCGCCCATCACGAAAAGATCGCCATCTTCACCGATTGCGATCTCACATCCCTGGACCCCCGGGCCGGCGGCGGCTTTTCGGCGTCCATCACACGCCGGCCGCGCTACGTGGACCTGGAGAAATGCATCGGCTGCCGTCAGTGCGAGTACGCCTGTCCGGTCTACGTGCCGGACGAAGAGCAAGGCGGATTCACCCTGCGCAAAGCGGTTCACATTCCCTTTTCCAACGCCATCCCTCAGATCGCCACTCTGGATGTGGAAAACTGCTCGCTGTGCGGAAAGTGCGCCAAGGTCTGTCCCACCGATGCCATCGTCTACGATCAGCGGCCCGAAGATTTCGCCATTCACGCCAAGACGGCGGTGACGGCCACCGGGTTCAACCTGACGTCGGTGGACCAAAAAGCGGAGTACGGTCAAGGCCGCATCCGAAATGTGATCAGCGCCATGCAGATGGAGCGCCTGCTGGCTCCCCATGGGCCCTATATGCGTATGATCCGGCCGTCGGACGGCAAGGAGCCCGAATCGATTGCCTACGTTCAATGCGCCGGCTCAAGGGACAAGAGCCTGGGGGTGTCTTACTGCTCCCGGGTATGCTGCATGTACGCCATCAAACAGGCCATGCTTCTGTCCGGCGCCCTGCCGCTGGCCGACATAACCATCTATTACATGGACATCCGTGCATTCGGTAAAGGCTATGAGCAGTTTTTCCAGAACGCCAAGGCCATGGGCATCGAATTCGTCAAAGGCAAGGTCGCCAAAATATCCCAGGGTGCGGACCAGAACGTTGAACTGCGTTACGAGGCCCAGGAAGAAGACGGCCGCCTGGCCACCCGCGAGCATGACCTCGTGGTGCTCTCCCTGGGCATGGTGCCCCACTGGAACCCTGCAGGTGTCTGCGATTTGCCCACATCCGACGATAATTTCATCCAGTGCACCATGCCGCAGATCCAGCCCACGGTCACAGCCATGGAAGGCGTGTTTGCGGCCGGCGTGGCCACAGGGCCGAAGGACATCGTGGATACTATTGCAGAGGCCGGAGCTGCCGCCATTGAAGCGTCCAACTACTTGAAGCGTCTGCAGGGACCGAAAGCGGCATGAGATACCCCTGTACAGGAGTCATAGAATGACATCGGAGAAAGACAAAGTGCGCCGGGAAGAAAAAAGAGTCGGCGTCTACATCTGCCATTGCGGCGGCAACATTTCCGATCATGTGGATGTTGCCCGGTTGGCTGACAATGTGAAGGACCTGGAGGGCGTTGTGGTTTCCCACACCAACACGTTTATGTGCTCGGACCCGGGACAGGAGCTGATCCAGGAAGATATCAAGAGCGGCAAGGTCAACCGGGTGGTTGTCGCTTCTTGCGCCCCCAGCCTGCACGAGATCACCTTTCGCGGGGC
>JASFGJ010000512.1:0-3556 GCA_050123815.1 Desulfobacteraceae bacterium | reverse complement strand
CACCATTGCCGGGTTGTCCAACCTTGTATCGGGTCCGCACAGCATGGACTACAAGATCGCTCTTCAAAAGGCCTATCTGCCGATGCTGGCCGCCGCCGGTCTGGACTTTGTCCTGATGAACGTGCTCCAGGCCCCGGTTGTTCAGACGGCGCGCGCCTGCACCGCTCTATTGAGCGATCAAATCCTGTCATGGGAGCAGATCTCCGGATCTTAGGGTTCGCCAAAAAAATAAATTTACAGTTTCAGCGAGCCATTACGGTCGGATTCAAAAAAAACGCCCTGCAGCAGAAGCTGCAGGGCGATAATACGCTTTTAGGATTCCAAACGCAATTCACGACCTGCGCTGAATCAATCCGATTGACAGAATCTGAACAGCCCTATTCCTCTTCGACAACCCGGGCCTTGATAATTTCGATGGCCTCTTTCGGCACATCATCGTGCATGCCGCTTCGGCCGGTATCCACGCCTTTGATTTTGTTGACAACGCCCTGACCTTGGCTGACCTTGCCGAATACGGCGTAGCCCCAACCGTTGGGTGTCTTGGCGGTGTGATTGAGAAAATCGTTGTTTTTGACATTAATGAAAAATTGGGCCGTTGCACTGTGAGGGTCCATGGTGCGCGCCATGGCGATGGTGTATGCATCGTTTTTCAAGCCGTTGTCGGCTTCATTTTCAATGGGTTGACCGGTGGATTTTTCCTGCATATCGGCCGTCATACCGCCGCCCTGGATCATAAATCCGTCAATGACACGATGAAAAATCGTGCCGTCGTAATGGCCGTTGTTCACATATTCCAAAAAGTTGGCCACGGTCTTGGGCGCACTGTCCGCGTCAAGTTCCAGGGCAATGTCCCCCATACTGGTTTCAAGCTTAACCACGATGGACTCCTTTCGATGGAATGAGGTTGGTGCCGTTCGCCAATTGCGAAAGCTATGGCTTCCACTATTCGAGACGGCCCTATTAACGCTAACCTTGCCGACATGTCAAGGGCTTTCGGATTTCGACCGGCAGCAGGGATACTCAAGTTATTAGTCCAATTACCGATGAACAATCAAGCGATATGAACCAGAAACGAGCATCTCATCAAATATGGAATTGCGGCTAAACAATCCATGGGCATCATCCAGAAAATAAGGCGCCATGCGGCTGTGGCGGGCGGTGATTTCGGTGCCATGTTCAAAGGAGCGCAGGTTCCGCCCCTGCCGCTGGCGGTCAACCGGCTGCTGACCGAACTTAACAAGGATAATCCCGATTCGGATCTGCTGGTGCGCCTGATTTCGTCCGAAGCCGCGATCGCCGCCAAAGTGCTTCAGACCGTCAACTCCGCATTTTTCGGCCTTAAATCACCGGTTACGGATATTTCTCGCGCTGTGGCACTGCTCGGCCTGAAAAATATCCGAAATTTAGCCCTGGCGTTTGGCACCATGGCGGCCCTGCCAAAACCAGAGGGGAACCTGTTCGATCACGAAGCCTTCTGGAACGACTCTCTTTTGCGCGCCCATCTGGCCCGCAGTTTCGGACAGATCATGCTGCCCGGACAAGGCGACGAAGCGTTTACCGCCGCGCTCCTTGCGGATGTCGCGATTCCTGTACTGCTGAGCGTATGGTCGGAATACTATGCACCGGTAGTCAATGAATGGCTGAACAGTTCGAAGCGTCTTTCGCAGATCGAACGCGACCATTTTGGATGGGATCATGCCCAGGCCGGCGCATGGATGGTGCGCTCATGGCGATTTCCGGATGAAATCGTTTGTTATATCGGGGCGCATACGCTTTCGATGGCCGATATCCAAACTTACGAACTGGAAGGAACTCTGGCGGTTCCCATCGCCATTGCGGCTCAAGGCGCCAGCGTGCTGAGATCGGATGATGCGCGTATGGCAACACTCCATTGTTGGGCGACAGATCGGCTCGATCTTCCCGATCC
This sequence comes from Desulfobacteraceae bacterium, assembly GCA_050123815.1. GTDB lineage: Bacteria > Desulfobacterota > Desulfobacteria > Desulfobacterales > Desulfosarcinaceae > JARRKU01. The sequence continues at coordinate 1,629 of JASFGJ010000512.1, read as the reverse complement.
GGTGTTCGTCGATCACATCAACGCTATCCGAAACTCATTTGATGAGATCATCGCTCTTTTCGGTTTGTCAAACCGCGGCTCGGACGCCTTGCTGGCACAGCTGCTGGCCGTCGTCGAATCCGGATCCGGGAAAGCCGCGTCATGAAGTCAATGCCGTTCCAGGGGCCTCAACACGGTCCAATTTTTCGGTTCATCGCTTTTTTCGCACGCCTGCGCTTTTGGTACCTGTTGCGCGGTCTGCGAAACCGAAAGATATTGCGCATCATGTTTCTCTTTACCGCCGGTGTCACTGCGCTGGGTACCATCACGATAATGGCCTACCTCACCGACCTGATGCTTCTGTTTCCACCGCTGGGGCCTTCAGCATTTATCTTGTTTCACACCCCTTTGGCCGAAACTGCGAGCCCACGCAATGTGGTTTTGGCCCACACCCTGGCCCTGCTGGCCGGTTTGGGATCGCTTGCCCTGATCGGCTCGATCTCTCCCGACGCCGTCGTTGATGCAGCGGCTGGATTGAATTGGGCAAACGTGGCCGCCATTGCCCTGGCCATGGGGCTGGCCAGCATGGCCATGGTGACACTGGGCTGCGTTCACCCCCCGGCTGCAGCCACCGCATTGATCGCCGCCATGGGTTTCTTGAGCAATATTGTGCAGATCAGCGGTGTGTTGATCGCCGTCGTCATACTGGTATTGGAGGCGGTTGTCTTCAATCGCATCCTCGGCGGGTTGCCCTTCCCGCTATGGCGATTCGATCCGGAGGTCATCAATGACCATCCCTCTCTGGCCGGCCTCCCACGCCACGGCCAGACGTCATGGCAGAAGATGGTAACCAAGATGTTTCATCGGAGATGAAACCTGGTTGAACCTCAAATTTGAATGCCTTTTCTACGCGTCGTTCATTTTGGGAAAAAACAGGATGATCGGCACCGTCACGACCGCCAAACCGGCCATGGTGGTTAACACGGTGTGAATGGAGTAAAGATCGGCCAGCCTGCCCACGACAGGGGTGATGGCGCCGCCCAGTCCGTAAGCAAATCCCATCATCAGGCTGGCCACCATGGAGCGACCTCGAGGTGCAATGGTCTGGGCCGCGACCACGCCCAGCGGCATGGTGGCCAGAACAAATGCGCCGGCCAGTACGGCGCCCGGATAGACCCAGGACCCCTCCAGCCGCAAGAACAGCCACAGCACCGGGGCCATCAAGGCATGGGTGACCGCAAACACCGGTTTGTAGCCCACCCGATCCGAGATAATCCCTGCCAGCAATCCGCTGAACGTACCGGCCACGGTGAACAACGAAAAGATCACTCCGGCCGACACCACCGTAAAGCCTTTCTGCACGTAAAGCACCGGCAGAAAGGTAAGGAAGGACTGACCCACCAGGGCACGCAGAAACATCACCAGCCATATCAGAGCCACGGCTTTCCAGGCTTTTCCCAGACTGGCCTTGAGCGAACCGAAAAACCCCAGATGACTCAAGCCTTCGCTCTGGGGAGCGGGCAACGTGAAATAGATATAGATCACCACGCCGACGCCGCACACCATGGTCAACGGTACGGCATCGAGGCCGAAGCGGTCGGCGTACCAGGTGATGAAAAGCGGGCCGGCGGCGAATGCCAGGGTGCCGCC
>JASFGJ010000511.1:0-3556 GCA_050123815.1 Desulfobacteraceae bacterium | reverse complement strand
TTCAATATGAGCCGATATTGGGCAACCATGAGATAGTGGATCCGTCGAGGGATTTTATGGCCTACCACGAGGGGGTTGCCTGTTTTAAGGGAACGGTTTTATCCATTGGCAATGAGCAGGCCCGGGATGGGGCTCCTGTTAAGGTTGTCAGTGATCCGGAGGACAATGATAGACACAGGCGTCAATTGGCCCGGCAGTTACGTAAGGCCGTTCAATGTCTCGATAAGGCGGCTGATGTTGATTTGCCCATTGTGGCGATTATTGCAAACCATGAGCCCTCCATCGATTTTGAAGCGTTGTCTCTGGTTGTCGGGAACGCTTCGTCGGAACGGGGGCTATCCGCAATCCAGTTATTCATTTGGTTTGATGATTTCAGGTCCGACAAAATGCTTATGCACCGGTCCGATTCGAAAGTTTGCCGGATGATGTGTTCATAAGTCGCTGGTGGAGGTTTGGAATGCTGTTCAGGTTTCCTCGAGCAACCATTTATAAAGGTTCCGGGAAATGGGACCGGGTTTGCCGTTGCCGACGGTTTGATCGTCGATCTGCGTCACGGGCAGCACCTCGGTAACGGTTCCGCTCAGGAAGACCTCATCGGCGGCCAGAAGCTCCGATTTTGGGAAAAATGCTTCGAAAGTTGGGATGTCGTGGACTTTGGCGAGCTTGATCAACTCGGCCCGGGTGATCCCGGGAAGAATGTTGGGGGTCAGGGGGTGGGTACGCAGCGTGCCGTTCGTCACAATGAAAACATTGGAGGATGTGGCTTCGCGAACAATGCCGTCGTCGGAGATGAAGATGGCATCGTCGGCCCGGGCGTCGAGCGCCTGCTGTTTGGCCATGGAATTGGCCAGCAATTGAACGGTTTTGATATCGCAGCGGCCCCAGCGGATATCGTTGACGGTGATTGCCCGGATGCCTGTCTCGCGCAATTTAGGTTCGATTTCAGGCAGATGGCGTACAATCACAACGATTTGAGGCTCGCTTTTATCGGGAAATGGATGGTTGCGCGGCACGACACCGCGGGAAATCTGAAGGTAGATGCCGGCCGGATCGATCCCCGATTGCCGATGGGTGCCGGTAATGGCTTCGCGGATGCGGTCTCTTGAGATCGAAGGAAAACCGAGCGCATTCAAAGAGTTATAGAGCCGATCAAGGTGGGCTTCCAGGGCGAAGATCTTTCCGCCGTAGGTTGTCAAATACTCATAGACCGCGTCGCCGAATTGATACCCCCGGTCCTCAACCGGCACCTTGGCTTGTTCGATGGGCAGCATCTCACCGTTTAAATAAGCGATTTCTGGCATGGGAAAGCACCTTTATTGAATTGGGTTGTTGAGGAGAATCAAGATTATGCTTACGCTGGCCGGTGGAAATGTCAAATGATAAATGGTAGTTTAAACTTAAAACTGTGATATTTATCATTTGACAACCACTTCCGCTATCAACTATAGCCAGTGCGCACAGTACATTTTTGGAAAAAGAGTAAACGGATTAAATAAATATCATGCGCCCCATCGTCGCCATCATCGGACGTCCCAACGTGGGCAAGTCCACACTGTTCAACCGGATCACCCGTCGGCGGGATGCCCTTGTCGACAATCGCCCCGGCGTCACCCGGGATCGGCACTATGGCGATGCCAACTGGGACGATAAGGCGTTTATCCTGGTGGATACCGGTGGTTTTATCAGCGGCGACGACGACACCTTTGCCGCCTCCATCCGGTTTCAGGTGGAACAGGCCGTATCCGAGGCCGAGGCCGTGGTGTTGGTTCTCGATGGCAAGGGGGGTGTCTCGCCCTTTGACCGCGATCTGATCAACTGGCTCCGAACCGTGCGCCAACCGGTTTTTTATGTGGTCAACAAGATTGACGGGTTGGAGCAGGAGGACCTTTTGTTCGATTTTTACAGCCTGGGGATCGAACAGCTCTACGCCGTGTCTGCCGAACATAGTTACGGTGTGCCCGATTTTCTGGACGCTTTGGTGGAAGCCTTGCCCGACGCTGCGGCGGAAGAGGAAACCGACCGAATCCGCATTGCTCTGGTGGGGCGTCCCAATGTCGGAAAATCCTCCCTGATCAATCGGGTCGTGGGGCAGCAGCGTCTGGTTGTGAGCGATGTGCCGGGCACCACCCGCGATGCCACCGACACCGCCTGCCGGGTTGACGGTCAGGACTATCTGCTGATCGATACGGCCGGCATCCGACGCAAGTCAAAAGTGGACCTGAAACTCGAGAAATTCTCAATTATAAAAGCGCTGAAACGCCTGGAACGCTGCGATGTCGCATTGATTCTGATCGATGCGCAAGAGGGCGTGACCGACCAGGATATCAAGGTGGCGGGCTACGCATATGAACGGGGCTGTGGGAGCCTGTTCGTGGTCAACAAGTGGGATCTGGTGGACAAATCGGTCACGACTCCGCGCAAATTCGAGCAGCGGTTGAGGGAGATGGCCAAGTACCTTGGACATGTCCCCATGATCACGGTTTCCGCGTTGAGCGGGCAGCGGGTGATTAAAATCTTTCCAGTGGTCAATAAGATTTATCAGCAGTATACCACACGGATCGGCACCGGTCAGATCAACCGGATCATCACCAATGCTACGACCCGAACCGAGCCGCCGTTGCATAAAGGTCGCCGCTTAAAGTTCTATTACACCACCCAAGTGGCGGATCGGCCGCCGACCTTCGTGAGCTTTGTCAATTATCCCGATGCGGTTCATTTTTCCTATCAGCGCTACCTGATCAACCAGATTCGAATCCAGACCGGCTTGGATATGGTTCCGCTGAGACTCCAATTCCGCCAGCGCAGCGGAAAGATGATTTTTAAAAAAAAGAAAAAAGGTCGGCGTTCAAATTTTTAATTTGTCATTGCCGGCGGTCCTCTGATATGTTCATTTAAATTTTCTCATATGTTTTCAAAATTTTATCGTTTCATCCCTCGCACCTTCATTCGTAACGGCAGCTGGAACGGGCGCCGGAAAGGCGCCGCATACTAAAGGAGGATGTGGAACATGGCCTGGTATTACAAGCATGGGGACCAAGAGATGGGGCCGGTGGGCAAGGCAGATCTGCAAGCCTTGATAAAAGCAAAGAAAATCAGTGGCAAGACGTTGGTACGCAATACAGAGGCGGATCAATGGCGTCCGCTTGCCGAAATGGTTCGAAAAAAACCGGCGGCAGCTGTGTCGCCACCGCCGCCGCCTCCACAAGAAGATCCCTCAGGCGCCGACTCGCTGGTGAGCCCTCAGGCCGGGTCGAACGCAGGCGCCGCCGCTGAAGCAGAGTCTTCTGATACCGACCCAATGTCCGCCGTCTGTTCCCAATGCGGGCGCTCGTTCCCGCATGACCAGGTGTTGACCTATGAAGGTCGTGTGATTTGCGCAGCTTGCAAACCCATGTTTGTCCAGAAGCTCAAAGAGGGTGTCAGCTTGCCCACTTCGTTGAATTATGCTGGCTTTTGGATTCGATTCGTCGCCAAAATAATTGACTGGATCGTGATGGGGATTGCACAGTGGGTTATCATGATTCCCGTTGGCATGATGATGATGTCAACCAACGAT
>JASFGJ010000510.1:0-3585 GCA_050123815.1 Desulfobacteraceae bacterium | reverse complement strand
CCTCGATCAAAATCGCACGCGTGATGCCCTGCGGCGACTAGGGTCATGCACTCGATCTTCGGCTGATAGTTGACAAATCTGGAAGGCAGGCGGAGCACTCCCCCATTGGAGAGTGCTCCGTCCAGTGTTGTGTTCCGGTAGTAACATGACAACTCCAGATGAATTATTGACAGGATTTGACTCGCTCTGCAATAATGTTGGCGATGAATGAAAATCGGCGGGCTCAGGGGGGGAGACTGCCAAGAAAAAAAGGGCCGCAGAAGCGTTTACCGGTGTGCCGGCCGGCGATATGCTGGGCAAGGGGGATTACGAATATGCCATCCCTTTTTATGGCGAGAGACGCCCTATATTGATCGACTTGCTATTCAAAGCCGCACCGGAGATCGAACGTCTCTATCCGAATCTCAAACGAGAGGGCGAAACGATTGTCGGGGAATCGTACACCCAAAGTGCCCGGCGTGGTGAGGTCTACTTGAAGGGCGTCGCCGCCCCCCTGTACGACTCCCAAGGAAACGTCATCGGGGCGATAGAGACCATCCACGACATCACCGAACGCAAGACGGCCGAGGAGTCGCTCCGCCAGCTCAATATAGAGCTCGACCGACGGGTCCTGGATCGCACGGCGGAATTGGAAGCGGCCAACAAGGAACTGGAGGCCTTTGCCTACTCGGTGTCCCATGACCTTCGGGCGCCGCTGCGCCATATCGACGGTTTTCTGGCACTGCTTCAAAAGGAAATGGGAACTGTGCTGGAAGAGCAGAGTCGGCAATACATGGAGACCATTTCCGGTGCCGCCCAAAAAATGGGCACGTTGATCGACGATCTGCTCTCCTTTTCCCGAATGGGACGCCTATCGATGGCGTTCCGACCGGTGGACCTGAGGGCCCTTGTGGGCGAGGTTGTCCGGGAACTCGAGCCGGATACCGCCGGCAGGAACATCGCGTGGCACATCGAAGAACTTCCCATGGTCACCGGCGATGCCGCTATGCTGCGGATGGTGTTGGCCAACTTGGTTGCCAATGCCCTGAAGTTCACCCGGCCTCGGCAAGCGGCTAAAATTGAAATCGGGTCGCTGAACGATCGGCTTTTCGAAACCGTTATTTTTGTGCGCGACAACGGCGTCGGGTTTGACATGGCCCATACGGACAAACTGTTCGGCGTTTTCCAGCGCCTGCACCGCGCCGATGAATTCGAGGGCACCGGTATCGGATTGGCCAATGTACGCCGCATCATCGCCCGGCATGGCGGCAAAACCTGGGCCAAGGCAGAACCCGACCAAGGCGCGACCTTTTTCTTTTCACTGCCCCGTATATCGCAAAAAAAATCATAGGGTCACATCTTAATTTTTCATTATCGGGCTCAGAGCTCGTTTTTTTCCTTTCCATCAAGAACCGATGCAAAATACCGATAAGGATATTGGATGGATAAATAGATCGGATGTGAAACCTGTGAAATGAGCTATGTACACGATGTTCACCTTTAGCAATGCAACTCGCCTGAAGACGGTTCGCCTGGGCTATTATGCCTTTGGTATCATAACAGTTTGGACCATTTTTATCGCCCTTTCCATGGTATGGAACTATCGGGAAGAGATATCCGAAGCCATTGAGGGGGCCAAGATAGAGGCGCGGACGGCTTACCAAAAGGATCTCCTTTACCGGCGCTGGATTGCAAACCATGGAGGCGTCTATGCCGAAATCAGCCCGTCCACGCCACCCAATCCCTATCTTGATGTTCCGGAACGGGATATTGTCACGCCTTCGGGTCGAAAGCTTACGCTGATCAACCCTGCCTATATGACACGCCAGTCCCACGAATTGGCGTTGCAAACCACCGGAGTCAGGGGACATATCACGAGTCTGAATTGCCTTCGGCCTGCCAACGAGCCGGACCAGTGGGAACGCAAGGCGCTGCTGGCATTTCAAAACGGATCTAAAGAGCAGAGCGATGTAGTGGATATGGAAGGCGAGCCGTATGTCCGACTGATGCGGCCATTGACAACGGAAAGCGGATGCCTCAAGTGTCATGGCGCCCAAGGTTACACGGTGGGTGATATTCGCGGTGGCATCAGCGTTTCAGTGCCGCTTTCCCCTTTTCTGGCGATCCACCATGCCCGAATGGTGTCCTTCATCACCTTGCATGCGGTTATGTGGCTGGCGGGTTTGGCGGCTGTTGGCATTGGCGGTCTAATTATCAACCGTCAATTAACGTATCGGCTGCAGTCCGAAGCGGAATCGCGCAACCTGGCAAAACTTCAAGGCGTACTGGAGACAGCCGGCGCCGTTTGCCACGAATTGAACCAGCCCATGCAGGCCATTACCGGCTATTCCGAACTGTTGTTGATGCGTATAATGAAGGACAGTCCGCATTATCACAAAGCCAATGCCATACAGGAACAGGTGAAACGCCTCAGCCGCATCACGACCAAACTGATGAGAATTACGCACTATGCCTCTAAAAACTATCTTAACGGTAAAATCATTGATATCGATAAGGCGTCAGCGCAACCATCCGGTGAGAGCGACCTATTGGCCCCATCCCCATCCGACTGTGGAGAAAAAAAAACCATCTGACCCGATGCTCGGGTTGGCTGCCACAGGTCTGATAACGCATGATGCTGCATTGACGGCCCCGGCAACCAGGGCCGTCAATGCAGGCAAAAGTGGTGAAATGACCATCCCGCTTCCTATTTGGATTTGACGGCGATGGCATCGATGGTGACGTCTGAGAACGTCAGAACCTTGCCGCCCTCTTTGCCGGCGAAATCACCGGCGGCTTTCTTTTTGTCGAATGCGATGGCCTCGTTGCCCATGGGCCCCTTTATCCCGGAACCGACCACATAGTAGGCGGTCTTTCCGCCGACCCAGACCCCGGTTGGGTAATCAACCACCCAAATGCGGAACGGCGTTACATCGGTCTTCGCATATTTCCGGGTATGCTTCAGAAATTCAAACAGGTGTTTGGTGGAGCAAAAGTGGTACACTTGCTTATCTTTGGTGATCACCTGGCATTTGTGCTTGGGATGTTTTGCCGGAGACATGCCGCAAACCGGACATTTATCCGTTTGGTCCACCGGTTCGACGATGACACCTTTTTTAAGGCGCTTTGACAGCAGCATGGGATTCTCTTTGGTAATCCCCGCCTTGGCCATCGTCAGGGCCTGCTGGAACGTAACAACTTCTCCTGCGCAAGATGCAGCGAATTTCTCAGCCTCCGCCTTGGATGGAAAGGCGATCTTGCTTTTCATGGTCATGGTTCCCTTGGCCTTGGAGCCGACGACGAAAAACGCCTCTTGGGCCGGAATCATTTTTTCAGGGGTCAGGTAGTTCGCCACCTGGACATTTTTGGGCTCCTCACCCGATTTCAGGGCGATATCCGCCAGGCAGTGAAACGAGCATACCTGGGATTTGCCCTCGGAATTCTCAAACGTGATCCATGTCCTGGCCCACATGGGGCGAACCATTCCGCAGTGGGGGCATTGGCCGGAAAGGTCTTTGTGCGGCGGCATGAGCGGATGCTGAACCGCGCACGGATCGGCGGCCAGGGCATGGATTGGTGAAAATGCCGCCAGAATCAATCCGGCAA
>JASFGJ010000509.1:0-3605 GCA_050123815.1 Desulfobacteraceae bacterium | reverse complement strand
CCCACCGCCGGCAGAAATATCGCCTTTGAAAACAGCAATGCCATCACCAATGCACCGGCGTCTTACCTGACCATGCTCGATTGCTGTGAATCCGACGAAGCCATCGCCGATCGAATGGCGGTCGCCAACACGACGTCGCGATTGATACGAAGGAGAGATCAAAATTAAATACATCCATCTTCTCAGTATTGCGCATCGAAACTTGTGCATGGCCAAGGGCAAGACCATGATGGTGGTGCTGCCCCTGGGGTTGATCGTCAGCATTGTGAGTGCGTTTAGTTTCTTTTTCGAGGGTGTTAAACAGGACGCTCTTTTGGCGGCATCCCATTATCCGGATATCCTGATTCAACAACAAGTCGGTGGCCGAACGGAGTCGCTCCTCTTTGACCGCTATGATGATCTCTTATCGGAAATCAAAGAAATTCGATCCTACCATCCGCGATCGTGGGGCTATATTAATCACACCAATAAAACAGACAGCACCAAAGCATTTGTGGTCATGGGGCTTGACCCGGAATTCATCGACGCCGGCCTTTTCATCGATGCGAGTATCGAGCGCGGACGATCATTGACCAAATTCGATACCAACCAGGGAATCATCGGCAAGGCCTTGGCGGCGGCATTCAATTGTCGCATTGGGGACCACATCGAAGTGTCGTCGCCGGGGCTTCGGCAGCCGGTGCTGATCGAAGTGGTTGGTGTTTTCGACACAGCGGTCGAGATCTATTCAGCCGATTTGCTGCTCGTCCCGCGTGCCACGGCCAATAAAATATTGGGATTTTTAGATGAGAATGAGTGTTCCGATATCATGATCTATATGACCGATCCTGCCGTGGTGCCTTCGGCGGTGTCCACCATCACCCAAACGATTGACGGCGCCTACCCGTTGACCAAAGATGCCATGCAGCGCCTGGCGGAATTGTCTTTCGGACAAAAATCGGGTCTCTTTCATTTGCTTTGGTTTATTCTATTGCTCAACGTACTTATCATTGCCTGGTCCATGGTGGGCCAAATCTCATTTAATCTAAGAAAAGAGATCGGCATTTTAAAAGCAATTGGATGGGACACAGAAGATATTATCCTTGTAAAAACCTTTGAGACGATAACCATCGGCATCATTGCCGTGCTGGCCGGCTTGACAACCGGCATTGCCTTCATGTTGATGGGAGCACCGGGTATCAAAGGGTTGATTATCGGATGGGCCGACATTTATCCTGACTTTTCCATCCCCCTGTACGTGGATGCAACCACACTATTTGCCATCGTCATTCTCGGTATCGTTCCTCTGCTTGTGGGGGCGCTGATTCCGGTCTGGCGAATCGGCACCATCGATCCGGATCTGGCCATACGCCAATGATTGAACTGAACCATATCAGCAAACGTTATGCCACGCGGCAGCACACAGTGGACGTATTATCCGACGTCAACCTGAAAATCACAGGCGGAGAATGCGTTTGCCTCCGCGGACCTTCAGGAACAGGAAAAACCACGCTGCTGAACATTATCGGCGGGATGCTGTCACCTACCACGGGTGATGTGACGGTGCTTGACCAAAGCCTGCCGAACATGCCCCAACATCTGCTAAGCACCTTTCGGCGCAACCACATCGGGTTTGTCTTTCAGCACTATCATCTGTTGGGAAACCTTACCGTAATGGACAATCTACTACTGCCGATCATGCCTTCCGGCGCTGCATTGACACCCCACAGATCCAGGCTGCAACAGCTCCTGGAGCGATTTCATATTGGTCACCGCAGCGCTTTTCCCGTTCACTGTCTCAGCGGCGGGGAACAACAACGGGTGGCCATTGCCAGGGCTCTGGCAAACGATCCGGATATCATTTTGGCCGATGAACCGTTCTCAAATTTAGATGAAGGCAACACACGATTTATCGTGAACATGTTGATGGAACTTAAAAACGCAGGTAAAACCCTTGTTTTGACATCAACCCAAAAAGGATTCGACTGGGAAAAACGATTCATTGACCGGGATATTTGCTATGCTTCTTAATGAGCATGTCGCTGTCTATTTTGTATTTTTAGCCATGTCCATATTTTTGGGAGGGCTGGCATGCGCTATCGAATTGTGGGCATATGTCCTTTCGAGGGGATCCATCAGCCACGAAAAACGTCGCCACATCGAAAAATATCTCTATTTAAGTTCATCTGCGGCGATCATCGGTACTACGGTGCGGATTGTCATGGTTCCTTTATGGTTCGTCATGCTTTTCAGTCTGGTCTCTTCCATTTCAGGTGCCATGTGCCTGACCGGAATACATCAAAACGTCCCCTTCTACTCATGGGGCGCCAGCAGTCTTAAAATTCTACTGCCGGGATTTTATTTTACTTTACTATTGATTACCCTCGCACAGCGGCGCAACCAACGTCAGCCGCTTTTAAAAACCAGGCTGCCCCTGATAATGCCATTGATGTTCATACTGATTTTGGAGGCCGCCATGGACATCCGATTCATCACCTCACTCAACGCTTCCCCGGTAACGTGTTGCGCCACGCTCTTTGTTTTCAATGCCCAACATGCGCCCCCTCTGTTTACAGGCAGCCATTGGCATTTTGTGACCATCTTTCTAATGGCATTGCTGCTGCATCTGGTGTGGCTGTTTTTTAGATCGAAACATCCATGGGTGGCCGTCGGCCAACTGATCCTAAGCTTCATCTTCTTTGCAAGTTTGCCATTGGCATTGCACACCAAGCTGTCCCCGCTGATATTGGAAGTCCCTTTTCATCACTGTGTGTTCTGTTTGCTTCAGAACAATATGTGGGTGCTGTTTGGTGTTGCATTACTGCTGAGCGGCCTCTATCTATTCTTTGCTCACGGAATGATGCGGCTGACCCAAACGGGCCCCTCCCTTGCGTTTCAACTGATGGGCGGCAAATTGCGCTTGATCATTTTAACCCTATATGGTTCGGGAATTCTATTTGTCGGCATACCCACCGTTGCAAAGCTATAAACCGATACGTACCCGTAGGGGGCTGATGAATACAGTAAAGCAACAAAAAGGCGATGTCGCCACCAAGGGGGTGAAGATGATAGAGAGACGGAAGCTCACACGGCTCAAATTGCTTTACTACCTAAGAGTCTTTGACAAGGACAACTATCGATTGTTAGGGTATTTGGGCGATATTCATACCAAAGGCATGATGCTGATCAGTGAATCCCCGCTCACCATCAAGCAAAATTATAACTTACGCATCGCTCTGCCGGAACCCTTGGATAAACACGAAGAATTAAATGCCACAGCAAGGGCGCTGTGGTGCAGGCCCTACACCAATCCCCTGTTTTATCAAACCGGGTTTAAGATTCAATACCTTCAACAAGAATATGTTCAGTTGCTGGAATCGATGATCCAAACCTATGGATTCCAAAGCGTATTTCAAAGCGAAGCTGTCAAGTATTATCGCGGTATTGAAGGTTACAACTGCGCCCAAGCCATCTTAAAAGTCTTCCAACAAAAGGTCGGCGCCAACCCGGATCTCATCCATCAATACGCTGAATACGGCGGAGGCAATGCCAAAGGCGGCGTTTGCGGCGCCCTCTTTGCCATTGAACAACTTGCTGCAAATGCCGATCTTGCTCAGCAGGCTCGA
>JASFGJ010000508.1:0-3626 GCA_050123815.1 Desulfobacteraceae bacterium | reverse complement strand
GAAAAGACGTGCGAACGGCACATCGATTGGCCGCTCATCGATAAAGCCCGCAGGTCTGCCCGTGTGATATCAAAGGAGTAGCGATGTTACTCATGTCGTAGTAAAAGTGAAGGGCTTCAGATCCTATGGATAACCTTCCATTATACTGCAGCCATGCTGCAGCCCCCCCCTTAAGCCCGACAGTATAGGATCCGGAGCCTTTCACTTTCATTACGACCCACTTATCTAAAGCATATCCCCTAAAAATGGTTGACAAGGCGAGTGGTTGTCCATATCTATAATGAGCATATGTTCAAAACCAATAGCCGTGCACATTTTCAGGAGTGACTTGTGGGACCCATTGTTATCGTATCTCCTCAAGTGGAGAAATGGAAAGATTTTGGTGAGGCGTTGGGCCATCGATGCAGCGCTGATGTGATCGAGGTCCGCTCCGATGCCGAAGCCGTTGATGCCGCGCGTGAAAAAAACCCCGTTATCATGATTATCGACCAGGATCTGGGCGATATGCCGGGCATTGAACTGGTGCCTCGGCTGCTGCAGATCAACGCCATGATTCACATGGTATTGGTCAGTGATCAGCCGGAAGCGGTATTCCATGACCAGACGGAAGGCTTGGGCATCCTGATGAAATTATCGCCCCTGCCCGGTCGGCAGGAGGCTGTTCAATTATACGAGCGTTTGTCGGGAGTCATCTGATATACCTCCGCTACCGCCTCCCGCCGCCGGCTTGCGCCTGGCCCTGGCTTGGCGCGAGCCGGATACAGCCTTCTTGAGGCGACCTTGCGGCTGCCTGTATTGCATACATGACCCGCTATCGTTTTGGGCGTGGCAATGATAAAAAACGGGTCTATCTGTGAAAAAGAGGTGCGTTGTAGATAGGTCCGATAAAAAAATGAAGGGGGTGCACATGGAAAACGTTGCAGTGATTGGATGCGGCGCTTATATGGACAACGGGTATGGTTGCCCCGGCGAGTGGCGCTGCTTAAAGGCGGCTGCGCTCGGGGAGGGAACGTTCGAGAAACCGTCCCAGGTCGTTGCTTTTCTCAAATGCGAGTGCCCCGGCAGATCACTGGCGCCCAACATGGGCATGGCTTTAAAATTATCGGAGATCAAGCCGGAAAAAATTTACCTGAGTTCCTGTCTGGCGAACGCCAAACCGGGTTGCCCTTATAGCAGCGCCGAGGAGATGGCGGAAATATTAAAAAATAAGACAGGTATCGAAGTGATTCAGGGAACCCACGACTATCATTAGTCAAATGCTTTAAGCGGCTTTGACAACAGCCGTCATTTCTGCCAGGGTTTTCAGTATCGTTCGCATATGTTGCGCCGCTGTTGTCGACGCATCCAATTCAATCGGTATCTGTCCCATATCTTCGGCTGCGGCCACCTGCGGATCGATGGGGATAGCGCCCAAAAAGGGTATGCCCATATCCACGGCGATGCGCTGACCGCCTCCGGATCCGAATATGGGAGAGATCTCTCCGCATTTGGGGCAGGCAAAGCCGCTCATATTTTCGATGAGACCCAACACCGGAACTTTCAGTTGCCGACAGAAGGTGATCGATTTTCGCACATCGACGGTGGCGACCTTTTGGGGTGTGGTGACAATCACCGCCCCATCGAGATTCTTGATGAGTTGGCACACGGAGAGCGGCTCATCTCCGGTTCCGGGGGGTGAATCAATCACCAGAAGATCCAGGTCGCCCCAGATCACGTCTTGCAGAAACTGTCGAATGACATTGGCTTTCATCGGCCCGCGCCATATAACGGCATCGTCCTGACTTTTTAAGAAGAATCCGGAGGAGATGACTTTCAGGCCGTTGAGATCCAGGGGGACCAATCCCTCTTCAGTTCCCATAAGCGCATTGTTTTCAAGCCCCAGCATGGTGGGAATGCTCGGACCGTGAATGTCCACGTCAAGCAAGCCGGTTTTTAGCCCCATCGCCTTCAATCCGGCTGCCAAATTGACGGCAATGGTGCTTTTCCCGACACCGCCCTTGCCCGACAGGATAACGATCTTGCGTTTGACGCGGCACATTCGGGATTCCAGCTTCTGGCGCTCTCGATACGCCTCTTTGCTTTCACCGGGCTTTTGCGTCGCTGCTGTGCATTGGTCTTGGTTGCATGAATCACAAAGGGTCATTTTCCGTTTCCTCTTCTTCTACCGCTTCTTCCAATTCATCTAGTTGCTTGGTGTAAAATTTTCCGTAGCCTCGTCCAGACATGGCACTTCGTCCCAGGGGCCCTGTTCGATCTCTTGCGGGCATGATGCACCCCCTGTTAGGTCGCGGAATTTGTTTCTTCCACGAATCTTATTTCCGGGTCATGGTTTCGCCGCAATTGGGGCATTGTTGATGCATGCATGGTATCCCCTGTTGGTGGGGCTCCTCATGTCCGCATTTTGCACAGACGCAATGCCCCATGGACATGTTTGACCGGCCCGGGCCACCCCGTTGCCGGGAGCGGCCTCCTCTGCCGCCTCCCTGTCCGCCGCGGCCCTTGCCGTCGCGGTTCTGATAGCGACCGCCTACTTGATCGTTTCTCATTTTAAGCTCCTTGGTTGCTGGATGGTTCGATACGAAACCGCGCTGAAATGGACTTTTACAGCCGGGCATACGCAGAGCGTCGGTGCGAAGTTGATCGTTTTGCCATGCGTCAATGACGGTATCCAGATCACCGTTGATGTAGGCGACCAACTCGATACCATAGGCCGTGAGCATGTTTCGGGCAGAGCGCGATATCGCCCCGCATACCACCATCTGTACGCCCAGGTCGGCGAGCCGCCGCACTTTCAGAGCAGGCGATGGATCGTCAAGGCATACTCCGGTTTGCGCCGTGATGTTGCCCGCCTCCGACTCCACTACATGGATCTTGCCGGCGACGTCGAAAAGGGGGGCGATGCGATCGTTCCATACCGTGAAAGCCGTTTTCATTGCTATGGTTCTCCTGAAGAGAGAAACTGCAAGGGGGGTGCCATGTCAATAAAATGGAGCAACGTCCTATAACACTTTTAAAATATAAAGAAAAGTAAAATAAAATAGAGCCGTGAAATGTCGAGGCGTCTCACCTTTGCGATTGATACTGACGGACAGTCGCATCAGTGCGACCCATCGTTCCGATGAGATCGACCGTCTGTATCGGGCAAGGCGATGCCCAATTTTTTAATTTTGCGGAACAGGGTGCTTTTGTGAATACCCAACTCTCGGGCAGCGGCCAGGCGATTATAGCCGTTGCGTTCCAGTGCGGCGCGGATACTCTGGGCATCGAGTATTTCACGAGCGGCCTGCATGTTGGTGGGCCGGTGATGGACGGTGCGACGCGCGATGAGATCTTCAGGCAGATGTTCAATGCCGATTTGTTCGGCGCCGCACATGATAAAAGCCCGCTCGATGATGTTTTCAAGTTCACGCACATTGCCCGGCCAATGGTGCGCCATGAGGATAGAGAGTGCTTCACTGGAAATGCCTTCGACCGATTTGTCCTGTAGCCGGTTGAAGCGGTCGATAAAGTGTTTGACTAAAATCGGGACATCTTCCAAGCGCTTGCGCAAGGGCGGAATCTCTATGCGCACCACGTTGACGCGATAGTACAAGTCCTCGCGAAAATTTCCCTTGCGCATCTCTTCG
>JASFGJ010000507.1:0-3636 GCA_050123815.1 Desulfobacteraceae bacterium | reverse complement strand
TGGCATCCAACGAATTTGTGGTTTTGGCGGAGATGAACACCCCCAAGGGAGTGGATATTTCCAAGCTGATCACCAACGCCCGAAGGATCAAAAGCCGCGTGGATGCCGTGATTGTGCCGGATATGGACAACGGTGTCATGCGCATGAGCGCCCTGGCCGGCGGCGTGCTGATGCAGCAGCAGGGGATCGAGGCCATGATTCACACTTACTGCCGCGACCGGAATCGGATGGCGTTGCAGGGCGATGTTTTGGCAGCCCATGCACTGGGCATCCAAAACCTGGTGGTGGTTCACAGCGAGCAAATGGCCAATTGCGACCATCGGGATGCCACACCCGTTGACGACCTGGACGAACTCGGCCTGATTCAGGCCATTGCTTCGTTGCAGCAGGGCAAGGACCTGGCGGGGTTTGATCTGGAGGGAGCTCCCGATTTTATCTCGGGCTGCACCATGGCCTCATTTGCCGACGATGAAGAGATGGCGGCGGAGCTGGCGTCGGCCAAGCAGAAGGTGGATGCCGGCGCGCAATTCCTTATCGCTCCGCCGGTATTCGATGTCCAACGTTACGGCGCATTTCTAACCGCTGCGAAAGAGCTGGGGGTTCCGGTCATCGCAACGGTTTTTTTAATCAAATCGGTCGGCGTTGCCAGATACATGGCGTTGAACGAGCCCGGGGCACATATCTCCGAGGATCTGATTCGCAGGATCCGCAAGGCTTCGGATCGAGAAGGCGAATGCGTCAAAATCGCCGGCGAAATTATCGCTGCGCTCAAAGATAAGGTGGCCGGCGTTAAAATCGAAACCCAGGGGTGGGAACATCGTCTGGTGTCCATTCTGGATTATGGCGGGTTATAGTCGGTTTGTTAACACGAGCGGGCATGCATCTCTCGCTGGCTGCGAGGGAATTGAAACGGAAACATTCTAAAATAGAGCGAGCAAAGTACCCATGACAGACCACGCAGCAAACCCAAACAAGATCGTTCTCATCATCGGCGGCGGTGTTGGTGGAATCAAAGCCGCCATGGACCTGTCTGAAGCCCGGAAGGATGTCTTGCTTATCGATCAGGCGCCAACCATCGGAGGGCTGATGACGCAATTGGATCGTACCTTTCCGACCAACAACTGTGACTTGTGCACCATTTCTCCGCGGCTTTCCGCCGGTGCCAGGCAGCGTCACATCGAGCTGATGCCGCTGACCCATTTGACCCGTCTGGAAGGTGACGCAGGAAACTTCACCGTTACCCTCACCAGCAGCCCACGCCATATTGACCTGGAAAAATGCACGGCTTGCGGCAAGTGCCACAAAGAATTTCCGGAGTGCGTGCGTTTTGATCCGGGCCTGGACCACCGGGCGCCCACCTGCATGCGCTATCCCCAGGCGACGCCCCAGGCCTTTTCCATCGATATGGCGGCCTGCACGGATGTCGATGCATTGGTCAAGGCGTGTCCGGCCAACGCCATCGTTACCGAAGACACTGAAAAACAAACCACTCGCCAGGTGGGCGCCATCATCCTGGCAGCCGGCGCCGACTTGTTCGATCCGGGCAATCTTGAGCATTTCGGAGCCGGTCAGTTCCCGAACGTCGTCACGGGTCTGGAATATGAGCGGATCATGTCGGCCTCGGGACCGAGCTTGGGCCAATTGGCGCGTCCGTCGGACGCCAAACAGCCCAAACGGGTGGCATGGATTCAATGCGCCGGTTCCCGCGGCATCAATCGCGAAGATGTCAGCTATTGCTCCGGCGTATGCTGCATGTACGCGCTCAAAGAAGCCATCGTCACGAAGGAGCGCTTCCAGGACGATATCGAGACAACGATCTTCTATATGGACATGCGCACCTTTGGAAAAGACTATGAAGCCTACTACCAGCGTGCCAAAAATGACTATGGCGTCCGCATGGTGCGCTGCCGCCCCCACAGCATTATCCCCGACCGGCAAAGCCAGGACTTGTCGATATCTTATGCCACCGAGGATGAAAGCGGACTGACCACCGAAATATTTGACATGGTCGTGCTATCAACCGGTTTCCGTCCATCCGGGCGGACCGTCCAACTGGCCGATACGTTGGGTATCGAGCTCAACCCCCACCAGTTTGCCCAAACGGCAAGCTTCGAGCCGGTGAGCACCAGCAAGCCCGGCATATACGTGTGCGGTGTGTTTGAAAGCCCAAAGGACATTCCCGAAACCATGGTGCAGGCCAGTGCCGCGGCCTGTAAAGCATCTGCCCATCTGGCCCCGGTGGAAGGTCTGCAAGATGACGAAGCCGGCTACCCCGACGAGCGTGATGTGACCGGACAAGCGCCTCGTATCGGCGTGTTTATCTGTGACTGCGGCCAGAACATCGGCGGTGCCATCGATGTCAAGGCCGTGGTCGCCGAAGCGGCGGGTTATCCCCATGTCGTGCTGGCGGAAATGGCGGACCATGGATGCGGCCGGGATGCGCTTGAGCGAATCCGGTCGGCGATTCAGGAAAAGAACCTGAACCGGGTGGTCATCGGCGCCTGTTCGCCCCGCACCCATGAGAACCTGTTTCAAGAGACCGTGCGTCAGGCCGGCTTAAACAAATACCTGGTGGAAATCGCCAATATCAGAGATCAGAACGCCTGGGTTCACCTGGGCGCCGGAGAACTGGCTACGGCCAAGGCCAAACAACAAATCCGCATGGCCGTTTCCGGTGTGGCCCAATCCAGACCACTCAAAGATTTCGAGCTGCCCATGAACAAGGAGGTGTTGGTCCTGGGCGGCGGGGTGGCCGGGATGAATACGGCCCTGGAGTTGGCTGACAAGGGCTTAAAGGTATTTCTGGCCGAACGCAACCGGGATCTGGGCGGTCTGGCCGCTCTGATCCGTCGCACACTGGAAGGCGACGATGTCCGGGCGTATCTGTCCCGCCTGGTGGAGCGGGTCACCTCCCACGACAAGATCGAAGTGATCACCAATGCGATTGTGGTCGATCATACCGGCATGCCGGGCAAGTTCACCACCGGCTTTCAGATCGGCCCCCGGATGTACTACCGCCAGATCGAACACGGCGCCACCGTACTGGCCACCGGCGCCATGGCCAACCGTCCTGACGCCTATCTGCTGGGGCGGCACAAGGCCGTCATGACCCAGCTGGAAATTGACAGCCTGCTCGATGATGATCCCGAGTCCATCAAACAATGGCAGACGCTGGTCATGATCCAGTGTGTCGGTTCCCGAAACGACGACAATCCCAATTGTTCGCGCATTTGCTGCCAGACGGCGATGAAGAACGCCTTGCGTTTGCTGGATATCAATCCGGAAATGCAGCTGTTCGTGCTTTACCGCGACATGCGCACCTATGGGTTCTCGGAAGATGCCTATATCGAGGCGCGACGGCGCGGCGTGATCTTTGTCCGCTATCAACCGGAGGCCCCCCCGAGAGTTGAAGGGGTCGGGGATCAGGTTTCGGTAAGCATCGAAGACCCGGTCCTGGGACGCGATATCGAGATTGCCGCCGATCGTCTGATTTTGAGCACAGGCCTTATCGCCGACGACGAGACCAGCGAAGACCTGGCCGCCATTTTTCATGTGGACCGCAGCGCGGACGGGCACTTTCTCGAGGAGCATGTCAAACTCAAACCGGTCGACACGGCTGTTCCGGGATTGTTCATC
>JASFGJ010000506.1:0-3651 GCA_050123815.1 Desulfobacteraceae bacterium | reverse complement strand
GCCGCGGCCAAGGAGGCATCCATCTATGGTCTGGGCGCCATGGCCGTCTCGATTCAAAACGGGGCCTCGATCCATTATGATGACGCTGCCCGATTCGTGTCGCGTCTCGCGCCCGTTATTTATGCCAAAGGCCTGCCTTCCGGAACCTTCTTGAACATCAATGTGCCCAATTTGCCCGGCGAGCGTATTGCCGGGGTCCGGATCAGTCGTCAGGGAGTGGATCTGTATGATGAATATTTTGAAAAAAGACAGGATCCGCGTAACGGTACCTATTACTGGCAAGGCAGCGAGTCAGAGCCCAGCTTCACAGACAAGGATGCGGATGGCGCCGTGTTGAGCGACGACTATATCTCCATTACACCGGTACGCTGCGACATGACCGATTACGAAGCCCTGCAGCAGATTCGGCAGTGGGATCTCGGTTCGGAATGACTATGGTTGAAGATAAAAAGCATCTATTTGTCGAAGATATTGCCGCCGGCAGCCATGTCAGCGATATTTTCGTCCTTGCTGAAAAGAGCATGGCGCACAAGCGCGACGGAAATCCTTTCCTGAATATCACCCTGGCCGATAAAACCGGCCGTATAAAAGGTGTTGTCTGGGACAATGTCGATCAGATCGCCGCTGCCGCCAATGCCGGTGATTTCGTGCGTGTTGCCGCAACCGCCGGTGAATTCCGGGGAACCATGCAACTGGTGGTAAAAAGCCTGGTTGGGATTGATGCGGATGGCGTGCATCCCGACGATTTTATCGCTGCCAGCGCCCGCAACGTGGATCAAATGTTCGAACGATTGACCGGCCTGACCGACGCGATGCAGCCGGGGCCGCTCAGTGACTTGATGGCCGCTGTTTGGGCGGATCCCGATCTGGTGGCCCAATTCAAGCGGGCGCCGGCAGCGAAACTGATGCACCACGCCTACCTCGGCGGTTTGCTGGAGCACACCTTGTCCATGGCACTGCTGGCAGATAAAATCGCCGGTCATTATCATCGTGTGAATCGCGATCTGCTGCTTGTCGGCGTCATTTTGCACGACATCGGCAAAACCCGTGAGTTGAGCTACAGCCACACCATCGACTATACCGACGAGGGGCGTTTGGTCAGCCATATCGGCATCGGCCTGGAGATCGTCGAGTCCAAAATAAGGAGCATCGAGGACTTTCCAGCCGAATTGGCCGCACTGATCAAACACATGGTTGTCAGCCATCACGGTGCCAGAGAATTTGGTTCGCCCGAGCCGCCCAAAACCATCGAGGCGGTTTTACTCAACTATATCGATGAAATCGATTCGCGTATGAACGCCATCCGGGAGTTCATGGACGCTGAAGATCCCAACGCCCGTTGGACCAGCTATCACCGTCTTCTGGAGCGCCACTTCTATATCGGTGATCCACCTGCGAGCGGAGTCTGAGATGTTTATTACACTTGAAGGGATCGAAGGGGCGGGAAAGACCTGCCAACTTGCGAATATCGTGACGTTTTTGACATCCGAAGGCCACGAGTGCATCACGACCCGCGAGCCTGGCGGCACTGCCGTCGGAGGCCAGATTCGGGGCGTTTTGCTGGATCCTGCCAATACGGGACTGGTCCCCGCAGCGGAACTGTTGCTTTACATCGCAGATCGAATTCAGCATATCCGAACCGTCATCGAACCCCATCTGGCCGCCAATCGCACCGTTTTGTGCGATCGCTTTTTCGATGCCACGCTTGTCTATCAGGGCTATGCCAGAGGGTTGGACAAGACCCTGATTTGCCAATTGCACGCACTGGTATGCGACAACCTGCAGCCGGACCTGACGCTGCTGTTCGATCTTGAACCGGAAATCGGTTTGGCCCGGGCCTGGCGCCAGATCAACAACGGTGATCGAACGGGATCGGAATCGCGTTTTGAACAGGAAAAAATCGAATTCCACCGCAAGGTTCGCGCCGGGTACCTCGATCTGGCTCGTAAGTCACCGCAACGGTTTCGCATTATCGATGCCGGCCAGGAAAAACATGCGGTAGCCAAAGCTGTCCAACGTGAAGTGGCGGCCTATTTGGCATCAGATAAACCCAAGGCTTTGTCAGATTAATGCTGAGGTATTCACCATGATTTGTTTGTTCCCCTTTACCCATATCTCCGATCCGCGTGCCAAATTGCTGGCCGATGTGTTGGGACCGGTCACGGTCTATCTTCCGGTTGACAGCATGACATCCAGTCGAATGAAGGCATGGGCCCAAAACGGCGGAATAGAAACGCGAACCCCCGCCGGCCTGGACGGTGCTGCAATGATGGCGGCTGTCCGGGGATTCAAGGATTGGGCCGAGGTCCATGGGACAAAGCTTTCCGATATCTCAGGTTTTTACAGACGATCCCAAGGCCGACCGCCGCTGGTGGACGAGAATGGAACGAGCCAGATTCTAACGCAGATCAAACGCCGTGAGTCCGGAGATGCGGCTGAAAAACCGGACCGACTGTTTCAGTCGGCCCTTTTTCTGGCTCTGGCCCATGACCACGACATGCATCAGGATGAAGCCGGTCGGCAATTGGGCTCGGTAGCGGCCAAGGAGGCTGAACTCTACGCCAATATTTCCGGCAACGCAGAGGATGCAGACTTTAGCTCCACTTTGCGCCCGAGCGCAGCCGATGCTGCGGTCCACCAAGAGCATGGCATTCGCATGGTTGCCCAGCGCCTTCAAGCTTGGGCTTGCCTGGCGCAGTCATGTCCCCCGACCGCTGCTGTTTACGTGACCACTAGCCCAGCCGTGCTGGACCATGTGTTGGAGCGGTATCCCGACCATACGCAGCCAATTTCCTGGGAATTGAGTGCCTCGGATCGGGCCATGGGCTTGAAACCACAGCGTTTGAAAGCCCTGGAGGCTTTTGGCCGGTCAAACAACCCGTCAGCGGAGCTTCCGGACGACAGCCTGGCCGGTGATTCGGGATCGGCTCGACTGGCGCTGCACCTTCTTGCCGGAGTTGCGCCGCAAGACCTGTTAATCGGGCTTTCGAAAACGCCGATGAAAATCCATGATCACCGCGAAAACGCATGGTTGAATTCGATTGTCGGTCTGATAGAGTCCTGAAGGACGAAAAAAAACCATGAACAAGGCTTGACTGGTCGTAGCAATTGGGATATGGCGTTTTTTCGGTGTCGCCAACAAAAGTTGTTTATCGACAACTTATAAATAGCATACTCTATGAAAGGAGGCGTGGTAATGGCTTTTAATCCTATTGTGGACGAAGAAAAATGTGTCGGTTGCGAAGAATGCGTTGACGTTTGCCCGACCGAAGTGTTTGAGATGGAAGACGGCAAAAGCAAACCGGTCAATGCTGAAGAGTGCCTCGGCTGCGAAAGCTGCGTTGAAGTCTGTGAAGAAGACGCCATCGTCATCGAAGAGACTTAATCAATCTGTTATTACATCCTCCGGTATGCCAAAGCGGATGCCGGAGGGTCTAAAATAGGATAATGATATTGGGCGGCACCCAATGCCACATATTTAGTACCGTGTTTGGCTATTGCGCCGTGGCCTACCAGAACAACCCTTTCAGACTCGTTCGAGTCTTCCTGCCGTGTACGACAAAAAAGCAGTTAGAAGAAAAATTCGAGGGAATGCGCGTCTCCCGAAATCGGCACCCGGCACAAGCACATGCCATCGCCCGCGCGATTGAA
>JASFGJ010000505.1:0-3678 GCA_050123815.1 Desulfobacteraceae bacterium | reverse complement strand
CGACAAGGTAGAGGCCGTAAATGTCGACGACATTCAGGAGCTGGCACGCAGCCTGTTTCAACCGCAGCAAACCGCACTGACCCTGCTGGGCCCTGTGGATGCATCGGAAGATTATGAATTCCAAACTCACGGTTGAACTCAAGCGGCTCAATCCAAAACAAGACGACGATATCCCCCTGCCCCGGTACATGACCCCTCATGCCGCCGGCATGGATATTTGCGCCGCGATACCGGACAGCCTTATCATCGAACCGCAAAGCATTGCACTGGTGCCCACCGGCTTCGCCATGGCATTGCCGCGAAACTACGAAGCGCAGATTCGCCCGCGCAGCGGCCTGGCCATCAGGCACGGCATCACCATCGTCAATGCCCCCGGCACCATCGACAGCGATTATCGCGGAGAAGTCAAGGTGGGGTTGATCAATCTGGGTCGTGAACCCTATACCATTCGACGCGGCGACCGGATTGCCCAAATGATCATTCAGCGCGTTCACCAGGCTGTCATACATGAAGTCCCGGAACTGGACCGGACCGAAAGGGACGCGGGTGGATTCGGGAGCACCGGCAGCAAGTGATGAGAAAAAATCGAGCACGAATAAGCAAGGTATGAGCGTTGTAATATACTGATCATATATGCAATCAACAGATCCCCAAAATACCGAATACAGCCTGCAGATCTGCGTGCTGGCCAGCGGGAGTAAAGGCAACGCCATCTATGTAAGCGATGGGCAAACCGCCATATTGGTCGACGCCGGGCTGTCGGGGATCGAAATCGAACGGCGCATGAAGGCAGCCGGCATCGATATCCATTGGCTCAAGGCCATCGTGGTCTCCCACGAACACAGCGATCACATTCGCGGCGTCGGCATTCTGGCCCGTCGATACAGCCTGCCGGTCTATATCACTGAAGAGACCGCAGCGGCGGCCGGTCAAAACCTGGGCCGCATCGACCGGATCACGCACTTCGAGATCGGTCGCAGCTTCGCCATTGACGATCTTGCAATCCACCCCTTTGCCACCTCCCACGATGCATCCGACCCAGCCGGTTTTACCATCAGCCAAAACGGACGCAAAATCGGCATCGCCACGGACCTTGGCATCGCAACGGCCATGGTCAAGCAGCACCTTCGGTCCTGTTCGCTGCTGGTGCTCGAAGCCAACCACGATCCGGCAATGCTCACCGAAGGCCCCTACCCCTGGCCTTTGAAACAGCGCATCAAAAGCCGCAGCGGCCACCTGTCCAATCAGGATTCGGGCGACCTGGTCTCGGAACTCAAGCACGACGGCCTGTGCCATGTTATTCTGGCGCATCTGAGCGAGACCAACAACACCCCGGAAAAAGCGTTGGCGGCCGTTCAAAAGGCCATCGGTGGCGATGATGCGATCCAACTGCACGTGGCCACCCAGGAGCGCTGCAGCGATTTGGTGGTGCTGCGCTGATCCTCGCTAATTCAGCCGGTGGATAGTATTACACGATCGGTTCAAATAGATGGGTATTGCCGGCCTGTTCCTGTTTGATGATCTCTTTTTCTTGGAACTTTTCCATCCGTCATTTGTATTGATAATTATAGAGCATTTACAGAGGCGTAATGGAAGGAGATCTAAAACAGGATGACTGGTGGTTTGCAAAAAAATGTATGTTTCATAATTTCGACAGTCGTTTTTCTCATAGCGTTGCCAATGGTTGCAGGGTGTTCATTTATTCGGCATTCTATGGCTGCCTTGGAATCAACGGACCATTTTTTTCCGAATGAAAATGACAACAGAGTTCTATTTGAACCCGGTGCAGAAGAATACTCCGATAAAATTGCTTTCGTTTTACCTTCAGCGATTAAGCAAGTTGAAAAAAAACAATATAGCCATTTTGCCGAACCAATCCAAGTATTCGTTTGCGGATCAAGGAAAAGTTTTAAAAAATATTACGGTGCGGATGTGCGTGCAGGGGTGCTGACAAAGCTATTCTTATCGCCTCGTGTGTTTGAGTATGACGATAAAATCGTGAAAAAGTATCTGACGCATGAATTGTCACATCTGCATTTGCAGCAAAAACTCGGTCTTTTTAAGATGAGCAAACTGCCCATGTGGTTCAAAGAGGGATTGGCAACATATGTTTCCAATGGCGGAGGTGCGCATTTAATATCAGAAAGAGAGGCCATAGCGGCGATAAAAGCCGGTAAGCATTTTGTTCCAAACATAGCGGATGGGTTTATTTTCAAAAAAACGCCCAGCGATTTTGGTCTTGAACCGCATATGTTTTACCGCCAGAGCATGATGTTTATTCGTTATTTGGCGACAATGGACGCGTCTGGATTCCGGGAATTCCTCTTGTCCGTCGAAAGTGGTGATCGGCTGCCCGATGCTTTTCAAGCGACATACAAGAAAAACCTGGAAGACTTATGGCAAGACTTTCTAAATAAAAACAAATGAATCCAAGCCAGGAAAAAGAGATCATTTCACAGGTGCAATCCGGTGATACACAGGCATTTGAGCCGATCGTGCATCGCTATCAATCGGCTGTATTCCGGATTCTGTCCAATCTGGTCGGAGGCTCAATGGTCGAAGATCTGGCTCAAGATGTTTTTTTATCCGCAATTGCGCAAATCGGCCGATTCGATCCGCAAAGGGGCAGCTTTCGGTCCTGGTTGTATGCCATTGCCCGCAACCATGCCCTGAATGCCCGGCGTAAAAAACGCGAGACACTGCTGCCCGAACTGCCTGAAATGGTCCAGACGCGCACACCGGTGGACGATCTGATGGTCAAAGAGGTCTTCCGGCACCTGGATGCAGTGTTGACGGCCATGCCGTTTCAGGATCGCGGCATCTTCGTGTGGGCGGAACTGGAGGGGCTCTCCTATGCCGAAATCGCCCGCATCGAGAATCTGCCGCTGGGTACTGTCAAATCACGACTGGCCCGGATACGGACCAAGTTGAAACACTCACTTCGCAAAATGAGCAATTAAGCCATGAATGACGATTACCTTTACACCCAATGGATCAACCATCGCCGGAAGACTTCTGTGCCGGAAGGATTTGCGCGGCAGGTCGTTGAATCCATCGAACGCCAGGCTTCGGCCCCCAAAACGGCCCGGGCCAAGGCATCCAGCGACATCGCCCATCGACTCATGCATTGGGCGGCCGCAATCTCCATGGTGCTGCTTGGCATCTTCCGGCTGTTCTATGTCACGGCAAACCTTTTATTCGGGAGTCCCTTATGAACAACCAGCCGAACACCGCCGATCCAATGGTCCGCAGACCCGTCGTGGCCGTTCTGTTGTCCGTGGCCGCCACCGGTCTGGGACACATCTATTGCGGCCGACTGACCAAAGGCCTGATTCTGTTTTTTGTCAGTTTCGCCTTTGCCCCGATCATGGTCCGGGCGGCTCACAGTACGGCATCGACCGGCCTCTTGCTGATGGTGGTCGGCTCCGTCGTCTTGATGCTGGCCGTCTTTTTCTACGCCGTCGTGGATGCCGGACTACTGGCACGACGCATCGGCTCCGATTATGAACCAAGGGAGTACAATCGCTGGTATCTCTATCTGGTAATGATCGTGATCGCCGTGGGCTACCCATCCAACATGTCCGGAACGATTCGCGAGCACGTCCTGCAGGCGTTTAAAATCCCGAGCACCAGCATGGCACCCGGCATTTTACCCGGCGACATGGTGTTTCTGAACAA
>JASFGJ010000504.1:0-3679 GCA_050123815.1 Desulfobacteraceae bacterium | reverse complement strand
GTAATTGGAAGAAGGAGTTAAGAAAATGTTGCCATTGGCCAGTCCAAGGGTCCGTAACGTTTTACCGGACAAACGTATCATCTGCGGTCTTATCATCCTGGCGTTGAGCCTGTTGGGTTGTGGCGGTGAAACAGGCCACGTCAAAGCCGATAAATATCCATCCATGCATTCAAAAAGCGGCTTAACCATAAAAAAACCGACCGTTTCTTATCCCATGGAAAAAGTCGATATCCACGTTAGCCAAAAACTGACCGGCGAGGACAAACTGGAAATCTTGCTGGATGGCAAAACGGCGGCAATAACCGATAGAAATGAACGGTTTGTGTCATTTCGAGGACCATACAATGAAGGGTATCACCACATTGTATTGATTAAAAACGGCGTACGCTCAAATAAAACCGGCTTGAATGTGATCGCCTATCACTGATGACCCCCCATACTTTCGAAGTTTTCATGGAATCTAAAGGTACCAATTGGTTAGACAGAGAAACCGTGGAGAAAAGAAAACAATGCCCATTCTGTCATGCTTTTGTAAAAATAGATGTTGGACAAAAGCATCCTCGTTGCGGAAGGTGCAGAATCTATTTCGAAACGATCGGCGACTGGCCGGTAGCGGTCGAATATGAGTCATTGGAGGATATTCCGACAACTTAAAAGCCAATAGTGATGAACTCGTAAAAGGCCGGTTTTCACCACGAAGAGCGTGAAAAACACGAGGGTCCATGTCTCAAAGAAACGACAATCGCAGACTCTCTTTTATTTCTTTAATATTTCAGACAGGTGGTGAATCGTTAAATCCATGTTACGCCGCTTTGCGCCGCCGCGCAGCTGCATCAGGCATCCCGGACATTCGGTCACCAGGTGCCGGGCCCCGGTGGCGGCGGCGTCGTCCAATTTCTTGTTGAGAATTTCCGCCGAGATGGCGGGAAAGGTGGTGGAGTAGGTCCCCCCGAATCCGCAGCAGGTCTCCTCTTCGGCGGCCGGTACAAAATCGTATCCCGATTTCTCGATCAAGTCGTGGGGCGCCTGCCGCACGCCCAGCCCTCTGCACAAGTGGCAGGGGGCGTGATAAGTCATCTTTCCCCGTGAAGACGGTTCAGAATCGGCCGGCACATTCAAGACATCGTTGCAGAAGCTGCTGAAGGGCAGCACTTTTTCGGCCATATTGCGTGCCTTCAACGCCAGCGAGGCGTGCCGTGCAAGGATATCGGGGTAGCCGTTTTTCAAATGCGAGGCGCACGAGGCGCACAAGGTGACCACGTAGTCCACGTCATCGGCCTTCATTGCCAAGACATTCTGCGCCGCCACCTGGCGCGCCGCATCGGGCTCGCCCATCATCTGGACCGGCAGACCGCAGCAGGTCTGTTCCATTGGAAAGCGCACCGCCACTTGATGTTCGGCAAACAACGCCACGGCCGCCTCGAGATGTTCGGGGTAGACGAAATCCTGGACGCAGCCGCTGAACAGGGCAATACGGAATCTTGGATCGGCCGGGCTCTTTTTAAGCGCAGGCCAGCGGTCTCTGAACGGCTGGGAGGCGATGGCCGGCAATTGCCGGAAACCGTGCTCTTTGGAAAAGATATGGGGCAGATGCCTCAGAAAGCCCTGATCATCCACCAGCGGCTTCTGGGCCAGTTGCGCCGAACGCAACAAACGATGAAAAAGCGTCCGGCTGCGCAGCACCTTCGACAGCAGCGTGGATTTGAGCGGATGGCCCTCCTCGTTCAGGATGGCGGCATAGACCTTCTTGATCAATCCCGGCAGATCGATGCCGGCGGCGCAGATCTCTTTGCAGGCCCCGCAATTTATGCAATTTTGAATCAGGTTCCGTGCCTGATCCCTGCCGTGGAAAAAATAGGTCAGAATCAACCCGATGGCCCCGATGTAGATGTGCCCCATCTGATGGCCGCCCACCATGCGGTAAACGGGACATACGTTGGCGCAGGCGCCGCACCGCACACAGCGCAGCACCTGCTTGAAGTCTTTTTGGCCCGCCAATGCGCGCCGCCCATTGTCCAGAAAGACAATGTGCAGGGCCTTTTTTTCCTCAGCGTCGCCCCCCCAGGGCGCCGGTCCTGAAATCCACGTGACGTACGAGGTGATGCTTTGTCCGGTGGCATTGCGGGGCAGCACCCGATTGACGGCCAGGGCATCCTGCAAGGTCGGCACAAGCTTTTCCATGCCAACCAGGGCCACATGAATCCTGGGCAGCGTTGTGACCAGCCGGGCATTGCCTTCGTTGGTGGTCAAACCAATGGTGGCGGTGTCGGCCAGAGCGAAATTGGCGCCCGTAATGCCCATGTCGGCGTCGACAAATTTCTGCCGGAGTTCGCGCCGCGCGACCTTGACCAGTTTTTCAATGTCGTTGCCCTGCCGGGTGCCGGTAACATCGGAAAAAAGATCCGACACCTGATAGCGGGAGAGGTGGATCGCCGGCAGCACCATGTGAGACGGCCCCTCTTTGCGCAGTTGAATGATCCACTCGCCCAGATCGGTCTCGGTCACATGGTAGCCTTTGGCCTCCAGGTGATGATTCAAGAGGGTCTCTTCGGCGGTCATCGATTTGGATTTGACAATTTTTTTTACCTTTGAAACCGCGGCAATGGTCGAAATGATCTCGTTGGCGTGCTGGGCGCTTTCGGCCACATGCACAAAGATGCCCTTCTTTTTGGCGTTGGCGGTGAACTGCTCGAGCAGCCGCCCCATGTTTGAGATGGCGTTATCCTTGCGGCGCGCCACCTCGTCGATCAGGCTATCTTTGTCCAGTTCGGCGAAAGCATCCTGCCTGGAACCGCGATACGCAACGGCAAACTTGTCCATCGCCTTGCGCAAAAACTCGTTGTCCAGAGCGCCCCGAACGTTTTTGCGGTAATCCTTCATTTTATTGCGGCCGGACATGATCGTTTCCTATCGTCAGAACGTATAACTGCAAGGGGCCGTGAACGCCCAGCGCCAGCACGCGCTCGATATCCGCCGTACGGCTGGGGCCCGTTATCATGGCCGTATAGTTGCCATCAGCCTGCATCATGGCCCGCAACGGCTCTTCGATATCGGCGGCGCTCTCGACAATGGCTTCCACCGGCAGCAGGGCCATGTGAATCTCGCTGATCATCGTCGCCAGCCGCAGGTCTTCATCCGTTGAATCGATCACCAGCGTTCCGGTCTCGGCGATGCCGAATTGGGCCCAGGTGATGCCGATATCAATCCCGCCCACGTAAGGGCGCAAGTGCTTGGAAACGGCGGTATGCCCATTGGCTTCGCATTGGGTTTGCAAGAACCGGTAGTGATTTTGATCCAGGTCGGGCGCCGCGACAACCTTGGTGGGGCGTGAGTCGCAAAGGTCTCTGGCTTTGGGCGATAGATCCGCTTCACAGCCCGCCGCCAGCAAACGGCAGGCCTCCTTCTGGTTGCAGATCTCCACGGCAAAGCGCAGCGCCGCTTCGACATCGGGCAGATGATGAACCTGTGCCGCGGCTTGCTCCGCTTTGTAGCGGAACAGGCGAAACAATTCGGGTTTGCTTAGCACCCTTTCCTCCTGTGTTTGTCGGTTGCCCCTATCAGTGGTTTCAAAACCTCCCCTCGAACCCAATATCGGCGTTGGGGAAAAACGTTTAATCCTCGAAATACCCGATGTATTCCTCCGGTTAAACGTATTTTCCCCGCCTTGATCTTGGATCCG
>JASFGJ010000503.1:0-3679 GCA_050123815.1 Desulfobacteraceae bacterium | reverse complement strand
CAGCTTGTCCGTCACGGTGCCGGTCCTGCCGAAAATAACCGAGTGGGAGGAAAAAGAGCGACTGAGCCGGGAGAAAGAGTCGCTTGGGTTTTACATATCGGGCCACCCCTTGACGCGGCACGAGAAGACCATATCCAAATTTTCCACCGCCCATACGGCTGCGCTAAACGAGATTGGCGACGGGCAGAGCGTTCGGATCGGCGGCATGGTGGCCGGCGCCAAGATGATTCGAACCAAACGCGACGAGCCAATGGCATTTATCCAGCTGGAAGATCTGCACGGCAGCATCGAAGTGGTGGTGTTCCCATCGATTTACAACACATGCCAGGAATTGCTGGGAGACGACCAGCCGGTGATGATCCAAGGAAAAGTTCAACAGGATGACAAAGGGGCCAAGGTGCTGGCCGACACCGTGATTCCCATGAAAAAGGCGGAACAGCTCTGGACCGCAAAAGTTCGTTTCAATATTGATGCAACCCGCAGCGATAAAGCGGTTCTATCGGAACTGCGCGATATTTTGCGGCGCTATCCGGGAGATTGCCATGGGGTGTTTTGCATTAAAATGCCGCAGCAGGTGGAGGCCCATGTCGCCATGGCGGACAGCTGGCGCCTTCAACCCGGTGAAGCCCTGATGCGCGAAGTAAACGGCCTGCTGGGCTACCCGGCCGTGGAAACGCTTTGCGGCGACATCACCGCCGGCCCCAACGGGAACAACGACAGAGGCCGGTTCAACGGCCGCAAACGGTGACCAAGGGCAAAGCGATGTCATTGACATAATGCTTTCCAGGACTGTGGGAGCGGCGTCCCGCCACGATTTCGAGGCAATCAACAGGCCATATCGCGGCGGGGACGCCGCTCCCACAAGGAACTTTTGACAACCGGATCGCTGAAAGGTGGTCAACTTATGGCAACAAGTCCAAAACCAATTACGCTGGGATATTCCCCATGCCCGAACGATACCTTTATCTTCAACGGGTTGATCAACGGACCGTTGGAGATCCCCGGACACAGCATTCGCGAGCAGTTGCACGACGTGGAGACCTTAAATCAGATGGCATTTGACGAGACCCTGGACGTTTCCAAACTATCGTTTTTTGCATGGCTGATGGTCAAACAGCACTACCGCCTGCTCGATTGCGGCGGCTCCCTGGGCTTTGGCTGCGGACCGGTGGTGATCGCCAAGCGTAAATTGACCCACAGCGATATGGCCGGCTGTCGCATCGCCATTCCCGGGCAATGGACCACCGCCCACCTGCTGTTTCGCTTGTGGGCGCCCGACGCCCGGCAGCGGATATTCATGCCCTACCATCAAATCTTCGAAGCGATTCGTCAGGGCAAGGCCGATTGCGGTGTAATCATTCATGAAAGCCGTTTCACCTTTGAACAGGAAGGGTTTTGCCAAGTGGTGGACCTCGGTTCTTTCTGGGAACAGCAAACCCAGCTTCCGATCCCTTTGGGATGCATCGCCGCCCACAAGCGTATCGGGCAGCCGGTGGTGCATCAGCTGGAGTCGCAAATTCGAAAGAGCATCTCCATGGCTCAGGCGGACCCAGCCGCGACCCTGCCTTATATTCGCAGCCATGCGCAGGAAATGACGCGATCCGTTCTCGACGCTCATATCCAGACATTTGTCAATGCATTCAGCCTGAAGCTCGGCTCCAAAGGAAGGGCGGCCGTTGACGCGTTGGAGCTAAAGGCCCGTCAGGCAGGGATTATCGAATGACAGGATTGATATTTGCCACAAAGATGGAAGCCGGTCCGTTTCTGTCTGCTGCCCAGAGTGCGTGTATTGAAAAAGGTCCGATTCCGATCTATCACGTCGATGCCATGCCCTGGCTGCATGTGGCCATCAGCGGGATGGGAAAAGTGGCTGCCGCGGCAGCATGCCAGTTTTTAATTCGAGAGCTGGAAAGTGTTGAAATCATCAATGCCGGGGCTGCCGGTGCATTGGTGTCCGGCAAGCGTTATGCACCGGGATCGTTGTTTTGCGTCACATCGACGGTTGAAGGCGACCACGAGCAGCTTGGGAAAAACCCACAACCGCTGCTCAGCGACGGACAGACGGATCTGGATTTGCCGCCGGCCCGGCTGGTCACCTGCGATATCCCGGTTTTTGATTTACAGCGGCGAAAAACACTGGCCGAAAAGGGGGATTTGGTGGATATGGAAGGCGCTGCCATTGCGCGGGTCGCGGCCATGTTTGAAATTCCCTGGACCATGATCAAAGGAGTCAGCGATGCTGCCGGACCAACGGATCGTGACGTTTTACTAAGTAATCTGAAGATGGTCAGCCAGAAAATCGGCGACTACCTCCATAGGCACTTGCAACCCCCAGTATAGAGTACGGCCGATGATAAAAAAAATATTGAATTTTACAAAAATTGAGCACACGGCCTTCAGTCTGCCCCTGCTCTTTACCGGGGCATGGCTCGGCGGGCAGGCACAATGGCCTCACATCCGGATTTTGCTGCTGATCATCGCAGCCGCCATGGGCGCCCGTATTTTCGGCATGTCGTTCAATCGCATTTTCGATCGGCATATCGACGCCCAAAATCCGCGGACCGCGGACCGTGAACTTCCATCGGGCTCGCTCAGCGTCGCCACTGCCCTGACTGTTGCCGTGGCCGGCCTGATCCTCTATCTGGTTGCGTGTGCACTGCTGGGACGCTGGTGCCTCTATCTGTCGCCATTGCCGCTGATACCATTGCTGAGCTATTCGCTGCTCAAGCGCTTTACCTGGCTGTGCCATTTCGGCATTGGGTTGTGCCTGGCACTGGCACCGCTGGGTGCTTTTGTGGCCGTCGCAGGTTATCCGAAATTTTCCTTCGAGGTCCTCTTGTTTTCCGGTTTTGTATTCTGCTGGCTCAGTGGCGCGGATATCATCTATGCACTTCTGGACATTGACAGCGATCGCCGCAACAAAATTTACAGCCTTCCGGCCAGGATGGGAAGCAAACAGGCGCAGTGGATTTCCGCTACCACACACCTGGTGGCGCTGATCTGCCTGGCGCTGCTATTGGCCATTTTAAAGGCCGGAATCCCGGCGCTGCTCGCGCTGGCCGTTACGGTTGTCACCTTTGTCCTGATGTATGTCCCAAGCATTCCCGTCCACCGACGCTTTTTCCCTATGGCCACTTTGGCCGGAGTGGCCGGCTCCATTACGCCGTTGTTAGCATAATTGATTATTTGCACGTCAGCGGAATCTCCAACTCGGGATAGAGGACGCGGGCGCAATCCGGGCAAAGGCCATGGGAGAAATCGGCTTCGGAATGTTTCGAAACGTACGTTTCTATTTCATGCCAGTTATCCTGTTCGTCCCGGATGCGTTTGCACTTGGCGCAAATCGGCAGCAGCCCGCTCAATCGCTTAATCTCTTCCAGTGATTTTTTCAGGGCTTCGATCAATTTTTCGCGCTCCTTGGCTGCTGCGTGTTTTACCAGAGCGATCTCGATTGTCAGACGCAGTTCGGAATTGTTATAGGGCTTGATAATATAGCCGTAAGGATTGGTTTTCGCAGCCCGGTCCATCACCTCATCCGTGTTCAGGCATGACAGGTAGATAATCGGAACATCATATCCAGATACAATTTGCTCTGCCGTTTCGATACCATTCATGTCTCCTCTGAGCAGAATATCCATCAGAATAAGATCCGGTTCGTGCGACCAATTCTGATGGATCG
>JASFGJ010000502.1:0-3684 GCA_050123815.1 Desulfobacteraceae bacterium | reverse complement strand
TTCGGCATCGCTGTGGGACGGCGAGGGGTGATGGGGATGACTTTCTTTTTGGTGGACGGCAGCAGGATGCGAAAGGTGGTGCCTTGGCCCAACCGTGATTCGACCTGGATCCGTCCGCCATGGTTTTCGATAATACCGTAAACCGATGCCAATCCTAAGCCGGTCCCTTGCCCCACCTCTTTGGTTGTAAAAAAGGGTTCGAATATGCGTGCTTTGGTTTCCGCATCCATGCCGATACCGGTATCGTTGATGGTCAGTTCGATATTTAGCCCCTGCTGCGGCTGAGTACCATCACTTTTAAGGTCACTGCCGGGCATCGATCTGGCGTTCACTGTAAGCTGACCTCCGGACGGCATCGCATCAACCGCGTTGAGGAACATGTTGAGCAACACAAGTTCAATCTGCCCTTTGTCCGCCCTGATGTAGCTCGACTCACTTGTCAGCTCGCATTCAACCCGGATTCGCTTATTGGTTCGCTCCACCACGTTCAGCGTTTCTTTTATGAGTTCGTTCAGATCGATCACATCGACAACGTTTTTGCCTTTACGTGCATAGCCCAGCAGCTGGCGGGTCAGGGACGCTCCGGACTGGATTTGATCCTCGATGCGGTTGAGCTTTTCAGACAGACCCTCCTTTGTCGGATCGATTTCGCTGCGGATCAGGGAGACATTGGCCTGGATGCCCATCAACAGGTTGTTGAAGTCATGGGCGATTCCGCCGGCCAGAGTTCCCACCGCCTTCATTTTCTGCGATTGAAACAGCTGCTCTTGGAGACGTTGGGCTTCGGTAATATCCTTGGCCAGCCCGAGAATTCCGTTCACGCGGCCTTCCGCATCCGAATTGGCCGTGGTCGTCACATTGAACAGGCGCCGTGTTCCCTCAGTATCGCGAATATGAATTTTTACTTCGGCAATGGACTGTTGACCGTTTAACAATTGGCCAAATATCGATGCATAGTTCTGCGTGCGGCTCGGCAAGATGATTTCATTGAACGGCTTGTCCAGCAATTGGCTGCGTTTGTGTCCCAGGATGCGTTCCCATGCCTGGTTGACATAGGTGACGGCACCTTTCTCATTCAGCGTAAAAATAATGATCGGTGCATTTTCGCTGAGGGATTTGAAACGCTCTTCGCTGTTGCGCAGGGCTTTTTCCGCCCGCAGCCGGCCGGTTACATCGCGCAACGTGATCAAGTGCCCCATGGCCAGATCCTTGCTGTAGAGGCAGGACCTTGCCGCGCGAATCAGCCGGCAGCGCTTTTGCGTCTCGAGTTCAATGACCTTTCCTGAAGGCTCGTTGGGATAGCGATCCTCCGATTCGAAGTCGGGCCACCACTCGATGGCCTTTTCCGCTTTTGCACCGACGAGCTCTTTGGGGCTCTTTCCGATTAGCAGGCAAGCCGCAGGGTTGAGGTCGAGGATGTGGTTGCTGGTATCGACAATGATCACGCCGTCATCCATATTTTGGATGGCGTTATCCCGGGCAACCGGGACAATGTCCAGCATCCGATACCGCAATATGCCCCACATGAATGCGATTCCGGTGACGGAAAAGGCAATCGGCGTCAGATCAAAATAGGGCAGCAGATTGAGCTTGAAGACAAAGATAGTGTTTGAAATCCATGGGGTTATACCGCCGATCATCAGTGAAACCACCTGTCGCTTGAAATGGGCCGGGGTGCTGATCAAGTGTCTGGTCAACAATAAAAAGCCGATCGCCAATGCGAGGTAACTGTATCCCGTGTGGATCCAGAACCAGGGACCGAAATGGGGATACAGCAGATAATAGCTGCCGGTATGAACCATCTCAAACGAACTGAACATCCAGTGGTGATAGTGGTTTGTGGCAACAAGGACAAGGGTTGCCGCAGGCAGAACAGAGATTGCCGCCAGAAAGGGCCATCTCACCCGGCGTACCAAATTTGAATAATAGAGGCTGAATACGAGCCAGGCAAGCGGCGTACTGACAATAAACAGATACTTCAGGCCGTAACTGAATATTTTCGTCACATCATCTTCAGAGCAGACTTCGAACAGCGCCGCCAGCGCCCACAGCGAAACGGCGGCCATCACAGTTGCAAACGAGCGCGCGCATCGGTTGGGGCGGTGCTTGATGGCGGATATCGATAAATAGGCCGGAATCACAATGGAGATCAAGAGAAGGAGTGTGTAGGGCTGAGCTAATGAGAGCATAATTCTAGTACGATTCGCGTGGAGCCTGCTTGAGTGTTAAAGCCGATAATCGCAGTGAACGCGTTCAGACCGCATTTAGAACAGTGGGTATCTATTATCGGGGTGAGCCCTTTTTGTCAATTTTAAAGGAGAACACCTCATTCGTCGGATAGGTGGCGTGGAGGTGGGCCAGGCGTGTGTCGCCGGAAAATCACTTACCCCCTAATCCCGGGCTGGACAATTATTGCGTGCGGGCGGATTGATCGGCGAATTCGTGTTACGTTGTGAAAACCAAAGCGATGAACCGTTCAATGGGCGATTCATCGCTTTGGTTCTATAAGTGGTGTGCATAACCGTATTGTTCTAAGCCGTTTCCAGGGCTTGGGACATGGCTTCGCCGACCAGTCGTGAAAATTGTGACGGGTTTTCCAGTTTGCCACCCTCGGCCACGACCGCCAGATCAAATAGCATGCGGCTATAATCCTTTAGCGCCGGTGCTTCACGATTGGTTTCATACAGTTTGTTGATCTTGATCATCAAGGGGTGGTCCATATTCAGCTCCAGCACGCGTTTGGCATCCGGTGGTGCCTGGCCGGAGGCTTTGAGCAGTTTTTCCATATAGGCACTCATGTCGTGATCCTTTCCGGATAGGCAGGCTACAGAGTCCTTCAGGCGTTTGGAGGGTTTCACTTCCTTGACCTTGGATTCCAATTGCCCCTTGATAAAGCTGAACAGCGGGGCAAACTCCTCTTTTTTATCATCATCCCCCTTGTCCAGGTCCAAGTCGCCTTTTTCCGCGCTCTTCAGCGGCTTGGCGTCGTACTCGGTCAAGGTCTGAACGACCCACTCATCCACCGGGTCGGTCATCAGCAAGACTTCATAGTCCTTTTCTTTAAGCTTTTCCAGGTGTGGACTGTTGAGCAGCGCGCTGAGCTCATCGCCGGTGATGTAATAAATCTCTTTCTGATCCGGCTGCATGTTCTTGATATATTGGTCCAGCGATACCCATTTTTCTTCCGATTTTGTTGTTTTGTAGCGGGCCAGTGACGCGATTTTATCCTTTTTGGAGGTGTCCGTATAGATGCCCTCCTTGAGAACCATCCCGAATTCATTGTAGAATTTTTCATATTGTTCCGCATCCATGCCTGCCAGGTGGTCGAGCAGTTTTTTCACCAGGTTTTTACGGATATTAATGACCAGCCGGTCTTGCTGCAGTATTTCCCGGCTGACATTCAGGTTTAAATCGGAGGCATCGACAACGCCTTTGACAAAACGCAAATACTCCGGAATGAGCTCTTTGCAGTCATCCATGATAAAGACGCGTTTGCAGTAAAGCTGAATCCCGTGTTTGCGCTCCGGTTGGAACAGGTCGAACGGCGCTTTGGAGGGCAGGTAAAGCAGGGCGTCATACTCGGTGGTGCCTTCGAATTTGAGATGCAGACGATCCAAAGGCGGATTCCAGTCATGGGCCAGGTGTTTGTAAAACTCTTCGTGCTCTTCGTCGGTGACGTCGTCC
>JASFGJ010000501.1:0-3692 GCA_050123815.1 Desulfobacteraceae bacterium | reverse complement strand
GACGCGGCGACTGGCCGATGCTTTCAGCAGCAGCGGCCAAAGTGTAACGATTGCCGGCTATGCGATGCCGAACCAACCCGGCGGGGTTGTGCCGTGGCGTAGTGTCAATGTAAGCGTGCGAGGCCAGACACGTCCGCTTCGCGCGGCCTCTTTTACTCTTGCGTTGAGCCGCTTGTTGCTCCGACACCGTAATTCCTTTGATCTCATTTACAGCCGTGTCATCGGCGAGTCGATTCTGGTGGCGGCTGCGCTGAAATTTCTGGGTATCATCAATCAGCCGTTGATCGTAAGCAGCGCTTGCGCCGGTGCGTCGGGGGAGGCTGCTGCGTTGGGCAATTTGCCGGGAAGGGCAACCATTGTGCGGCTTATGAATCGCACCTGCAGCGCCATTAACATTCTTTCACCGAAAATTGAAAAGGAGTTGGGCGACCTGGGGTTGCGACGGGACCGA
The DNA here is from genome assembly GCA_050123815.1 of Desulfobacteraceae bacterium. Lineage (GTDB taxonomy): Bacteria > Desulfobacterota > Desulfobacteria > Desulfobacterales > Desulfosarcinaceae > JARRKU01. Next base: position 3,241 of record JASFGJ010000501.1, on the reverse strand, counting down.
TTCACTTACATCCCAAACGGTGTGCCTGCATCAATGTATGCCCTATGCCGGCAGCGCGATTATGAAAAACAGCGGACATTTTTATATGTTGGACGACTGAATCGTCAAAAGCGTGTCGATCTGCTACTGCTGGCACTCTATCGGTTAAATGGCCGCGGGCGTCATGCCCGGCTCCACATTGTGGGAGACGGTCCTGATAAAAAGGATCTGGTCTGCCTTGCGAAACGATTGGGGATTTCCGATCGTGTCTTTTTTCACGGCAACATCAATCCGGAAGAGGTTTCACGCCACTATTCGCGGCATACCATCTTTATCCTCAGCTCCCGGGATGAGGGGCAGCCCAATGCCTTGTTGGAAGCCATGGCCAGCGGGATGCCGGTGATTGTGACCGCATCCGGCGGAGCCGAATACTTGGCCGATGAGACCATGGGGTTCATATGTCCACCGAATGACCCGGTTGCTCTCTCTTTGGCAATGTCTCGCATGCTCGAGATGCCGGCCGAACAGTTGGCCCGCATGGGAGCGCTGGCCCGGCGCAAGGTGCAGTCGACGTTTGATTTGGACGATGTTGCCAGACAGTATCTGGATTTGTTTGCAAAATTGATTCATGAAGCCGGTTAGCCGGTTAGCCGGTTGGCCAGTTGGCCAGTTGAGCCCGTTGTGCCGGTTTTTAAACTATGGGGATTTATTTTGCTGTTTTTCGATTGGGATTCGATGGGCCGCCGTGATCAGGGCGATGGCGGTGACGGCGTAGACCAGCGATGTCGCAAGGGCGATGCCTGGTATTCCCAGGGCCATTCTCAATATCAGGCTGGTAATCAGATTGAGTACGACAGCCAAAACGGCAATCCAGACCAGAATCGTGGTGCGATGAAGCGCCTGCAGGCGCTTGACATAAACCACGCCAAGGGTAAACAGAGGCAGTCCGATCAGGTAGTACCAATAGGCCTGCTTTACAGCGGCGCATTGATCGGGCCTCAGTACCGTTCCCTTGGACAGCCACCAGTCAAGGCCCCAGCACCCGGCGACAACACCTGCAATCATCCAGGCCAGACACCACAAAGCGATCATCTTCAGTACCCGGTGCCATCCACTTTCCAGACGGCCTTCTGACGCCTCTTTGCTGAACCGGGTCAGCAACACCGTCATCAAGCCCATGGTGCACAGCGTTGCCAAGATGCCGTACAACCGGTCCGAGGCATCCAGGATTGAGATTCCTCCGGGCCCGTTGAGTTGAGCGATCAGGCGATCCACGAGGGGATTGAAACCCATGATCAGCATTGCGACCAATACGGTTCCGTAGGTCGTGCGATATCGATTGATAAACAGTTTAATATCAATGGCTTCGCCTTTGGTTCGGGAGGCTCGGCTGCAGCGGATCAAAATGGCGCAGCGCAGCCAATCCATGGCTCCGATGCCCAATGCAAGCCAGGGTAGGGGGTCCGGGTGAGGGTTCAGCGTCACCAGAGCGATCAGAGGGACAAAGCGCAGGGCCCATGTAAAACCCGCCGGCGCATACCGTTCCTGGACATAGAGAACACCCGAGAAGACGCCATTGGCGATACCCGCTCCCACCATCAGGGCCAGGGCGACAGCATAGATGATATTAAATTGTTTAAAGGACCACTGCCAGATGCATCCCAGCACCAGAATGATAAATGTGATGGCGCCGGCGTATTTCAAAACGTTGAGGGGCGGCAGGCGCCGCCGCGATGATATGAGCGCCGGTACCGTGGATTCGGTAATGGCATTGGCCAGCGTGCCATAACAGAAAAAACCAAGCGCCATTACCAAAAAGAACAGATCCGTTTGTGAATCGGCACCATAAATGGCGATAATCGCCAAGGGGAGAGCAACGTTGGCGGCACGTCCTGTTAAATTCGAAATGGTTGCGACGCTCACCGCCTGGATTGTCTTCAGAGCCATGGTTTAATTAAATCTTTATGATTCGTCTCAGAGGTATCGATGGAATACGGTCCCATGCACAACTCGATGCCGATCCAGCTGCCGGATCGGTGCATGATGGATCAGAATAGCCGACGATATCAGGTGTTTCAAACAAAATCTTGTCTTGCGGGCACCTTTAGCCCTCGTTCAGACACACACAATTGCCGATCTGATTTTCTAGTCGATAGATGGCGCTTGACTATAAAAAGAATTAATCGTAATTTTCGTAAAATAAAGGCGATATGTATCGAATCTACCAGTGAAGCCCACGAAATACGCCATCTTGCCATCTTGACGGAAGATCGTGAAGACTATGGTTAACATTGAATTTTGCGGAAAAACGGATGTGGGGTTAGTCCGATCCAACAACGAAGATGCCTTTGTCGTTAACTCAGAGGCGGTCTATTGTCTCGTAGCAGACGGAATGGGGGGCGCTGCCGCCGGAGAGACGGCCAGCCAAATTTTTGCGCAGACAGCCGGAGAGGTTTTTACCCCGCATCGCAGCACGGACGAGACATCTGTCATGTCCAGTGTCCAGGAGACGTTTCAAAGAGCCAATGATCTGATTCTTTCGCATGTGACCCGTCATCCCGAGCACACTGGAATGGGGTGCACTGCGGAATTGATGGCTTTTTCGCCCGATGGTTTTGTGATCGGTCATATGGGTGACAGTCGGACCTATATATACCGTGACGGTCTGTTGCGCCAATTGACCAGGGACCACTCGTTCGTTCAGGAACAGATCGACCAAGGCGTCATTTCACCGGAGCAGGCTCGCAGCCACAAGATGAGAAATGTGATCTTGCGCGCCGTGGGCGTCCGCTCATTGTTGGAGCTGGATACAATATGCGGCACAGTGCTCCCCAATGACCTGTTCCTGTTGTGCTCGGACGGCCTGACAGATATGGTGGAGGACAGTAAAATCACAAATATACTTAAGCAAAACGGTAATCTGCCGGATAAAGCGCTTCAACTGATTGAACTGGCCAAACAGGCCGGTGGTAAAGACAACATAACCGTCGTGCTTGCGCAGTCCCTTTAGGGTTCATGCAAATTCATTCTTACGCGAGCCCTCTGCACATCATTCGACCCGCCAAATGTAAGATTGATGGCTTAATAGCGACCAACTTTAGAAGTCGTCGGGGTGCGGCATTCCGTTCCATCTTTAAAATGAAACTGTTTTGAATCGATGGGAATGGTTTAAGGCATCCACAAAAGCGCCGAAAATAGAATTTTGAAAAGTGATTGATAGTATGGTAATTTGATATTATTAGGCAGCAGGCTGGCGCGCCTG
>JASFGJ010000500.1:0-3703 GCA_050123815.1 Desulfobacteraceae bacterium | reverse complement strand
CCAAATACGCCCGCCGCACCAACCATTTCCCATCCACCTTGACCCACTGCAACTCCAATTGATACAAATCCGCCTTCTCGCCAACCGCCTCCAGCCATCCCTGGGGATCTTCATACAGCTCCTTCAATCCCGGAATCTTGCGGTCCTGTGAAACAATCAAGAAGTAGAGGACCGCCGCGGCCTCATTCCCATCGGGCGAAATCTTCACCGTCGGCCGCGGATAGTGAATCTCAAATCTTCCGTATCGCTGGAAGGTCGCAAAAAGAATCCCCTTGACCGATCGCTTATCGTAACGTCCGGGCTGAGCCTGAAACGCTTCGTCGGCGAAGTCGAGAAGGTCGCCGATTTGCTTCTGCTCCGCCAACCGGGCACATTTGTCGATGATGTCGCGGACAACCTGCGCATCATCTTTTTGGCTGCAGGAGGCAATAAAGATCAGTGCGGCACAGCAGGCCATTGCAATCAACGCGTTTATCGACAGTGGTCGCTTCATGGATGTAGGCCCCCTGCGATCCGTCACAAAATGGTGCAGAAACTGATTATTTATCCAATAACACTGGAAAATTCAAGGTCACCGCCGCACCGCCATCGGGCAGACGGATGATCTCGATGCGGCCTTTGCAGTCACGCACGATTTGTTTACAGATGGTCAAACCCAATCCCTTGCCGCGGCCTTTGGCCTTGGTGGTGAAAAAAGGCTCGAATACACGATCGAGCATCTGCTCCGTCAGCCCGATACCGGTGTCTGCGACATGGACGTAGACCCTGCCGTTTTCAAAAAAGCTTCGCAGGGAGATCCAATGGATCTGTTCAAAACCGTTGACGGCCCGCTTGGCCTCTATGGCTTCTTTGGCATTGATCACGATATTATAGATCACCTGGATCAGCCGATTGTGCTGCGCCATCACCCGGGGCAGGTTATCCGCCAGTTCGAGCTTGACCTCAATGCTGTCCAGATGGAGCTGATGCTCCAGCATCTCCAGGGTGCTGCGAATGGGATCATTGATCTGCACGGCCCGCTTTTCGATGCCGGGCATATCGGCGGCTCTGCTGAAACGCTCGATCATCAGGGAGGCGCGGTCGATCTGTTTGCCCATCTCCTTTGCCACGGCTTCCACCTGACTCCCCTGTACCGGCCCGCCCCTGGAGATCAGCAATTTGATCAGATCGTTTCCCACCTTGATGGCGTTGAGCGGCTGGTTCAGCTGATGCACCATGCCGGGAGAAATACCGCCGACGGTCGGCATCATTTTGAGCAGATCCCAGGCCGTAACAAGCTCAACATGCATCATGAGCGTCGGCAATAGAATCAAATCCCCTACGAGGGCGCAGACCATGGTGATCATCATCAGCAGGCCGAATATGGCCGTGGGCTGAAAATGGGAAAAGAGCAGCACCGAAAACCCGATGCCGATGGTCAGGGAGGTAAAGATGATGGGCCGCCCGACCGCCATGAGGGTGCTGCGCATGGCGCGGTCCTTGTCCAGGTCTTTTTTAAACTCGGAGTTGTAACGCACCAGATAGTGGATGGTGTCATCCACGGCCAGTCCGATGGCGATGGAGGCAATCAGGCTGGTGGCCACCGATAGCGGAATACCGAACAATCCCATGATGCCGAAGTTGACCACGATTGGAAACAGGTTGGGTATGACGGCGATCAGCCCGACCTTGACGGAAAGAAACAGCAACACCATCACCAGATGGATGAGCACCAGGGAGACGGCCAGGCTCTTGACCTGTCCCATGGTCAGCAGATGGCTGCTGGCGGCGGTCACCACCCCCAGCCCGGTGACCTCCCATATCGCCTCGCTGTCCAGATCCACGGAGACATGGTCCAGGATGGCTTGTTTGGTCTCAAGAAACTGCCGCGAACTCGCTATATGCGTCAACATGAGAATATTGGCCTGCCGCATGTCCGAACTCATGAACGTCCTTAGAAGATCGTTTCCCAGCAGGATCTTGAAATTGTTGATCAACATGCGCATTTCATAAGGATCTTCCGGCAGCACATAGTGGGCGGGATCAAAACGATTGTAGGTATAGTTGACCAGCATCAGGTAATCGGCAAACGAAATGGTTTTATCCACATCGTCGAGAGACATCAGAAAGGTTTGAAGCCTGACCAGTTCAGCCACATTGGATGGGTCCTCAAAGTAGTCTTCGGTGGGACCGCTCATCACCACATGCATGGGAAAACTGCCGGACATGTCCTGATAGATCTGGTGGAAGTTACGACTCACGGTGGTGTTGGCTTTAAAGAACGAAACCGGGTTGGTCTCCACCCGGATGAAAAAAAGCCCCACAACGCATATCACGACAATGATTCCGATAACCAGCAGGCACGATTTTTGATGATGCAGATTGAGGTCGACAATACGGCCCAGCAGACGGTCGATCCAGCGATCCAGACCGGCGGACCCGGCGTTCGATCGATTCTTGGGCAAAGGGATGACGGCCAGCACAGCGGGAAAAAACATCAGGACGATCACAAGAAGCGCGGCAATACCGAAACAGGCAAAGCCGGCAAACTCTTTGATGGCCGTGATACGGTTGGTTACCAGGGAGCCAATCCCGAATATGGTTGTCAGCACCGCCAGCGTTACAGGAAAGCTCATGTGTGAGAACGTCGCCCGAACCGCGGCTTGGGCCGATTCAGCATGGCGGGCCTGAGTCAGATATTCGGAACAGATGTGCAGGCAATACGCCGTTCCAACGGCAATCAACAGTACCGGCACGATGATGGTCAGCATGGAGACGGCGACACCTTGCAAGGCCATGAAGCCAAAGGTCCAGACAGCGGAAAGGGTGACGCAGGCCAGAGGCAACGCCAGGCAGTGAAGGTTGCGAAACAGCACCACCAGCAACAACGCGATAATGCCCATTGTAATGGGGGTCAAATGCAAAAAATCCTGCTGGGTATAGTTCGCCAGGGCTTCGGAAACCAAAGGGATGCCGATCTGATAGAGCTGCAGGTCTTTGCCGCTGCCTTGAATCAGATCCCGTGCGGCATCAATAACCGCGGCTCGATCGGCTTCGTAGGTCAAAACCATCGTAATGATGGCGGTTTGGTGATCCTGGGAAATCAGGTTGCGTTGAAATAGCTCCACCGGTTTCAACATAGCGGAAAACTCATCCAGGGACCATTCCGAATGGGGGTCGACGCTTTTTTTAGCCTCCGGCAGCGAGATGATCCGTCGGACACCTTCGATCTTCAGGGCCGCCTCTGATAGCTGCGTCACTTTGGCATATGTTGGCGGATCGAAGATATCCTCCGCCTTGACCACCATTCGGATAATCTCATCCGAGCCGAAAAGGTTGTGAAAATCGCTGTAGCGTTTTGCCTCGGGAAGATCCTCGATAATCAAATCGTAGACGGTGGTTTTAAAAGAGAGCCCGGGCAGCTGCCAACCGAGGAGCAAGGTAATCAACGCGATGACCAGCAGAGGCCACACAGGACGTTTGATGACCAGCGAAAGATACGATTGCAATGAAATGTTCCCGGTTTTTGAAACAATCATGGGCAGCCTGCCCTAATGTTGCATTTAGCTTTGATCAAGGATAACGCGTGAATATGACTACCATTAAATATGCGAAGGTGCAAGCAGTCCGGCTGGGACACAGCAAAGCACGGTGAACATGAGCTCATGTGGGAGCGACGTCTCGCCGCGACATCAAAGCCATGGAAAGAAGATGTCGCGGCGAG
>JASFGJ010000499.1:0-3717 GCA_050123815.1 Desulfobacteraceae bacterium | reverse complement strand
GCCACATCGACGGTATCGTTGCGGATGACGTGCACCGAAGCGCCGATCTCTTCGATATACTGCACGAGATTGTAGGTAAACGAGTCGTAGTTGTCGATCATCAGGATCATGATGCATCCTCCTTGTTTAGGGGGGCCTGGGACAATTGCAGGGCTTTTTGAACGGACATGGCCTTGTTGACCGTCTCCATGCGTTCGCTCTCCGGATCGGAGTCGGCCACAATACCGGCCCCGGCTCTCACCGTCAATCGGCCATCTTCGACGCAGGCGGTCCGGATGGTTATGGCCAGATCCATGTTGCCGGTAAACGAAATATACCCCACCGCCCCGCCATACGGTCCGCGCGGCGCCTGCTCCATCTCGGCAATGATTTCCATGGCCCTCACCTTGGGGGCCCCGGAGAGCGTACCGGCCGGAAAGCTGGCTCGCAGCAGATCCCAGGCATCGTGCTCGGGTTTGAGGTCGGAGATGACATTTGAAACCAGGTGCATCACATGCGAATAGCGCTCCACCACCATCAAATCGGTGACCTGAACCGTACCGGTGCGGGCCACGCGCCCCAGATCGTTGCGCCCCAGGTCGACCAGCATGAGATGCTCGGCGCGCTCTTTTTCATCGGCGAGCAGTTCGTTGGCCAGTTCGCGATCCTCCTGCTCGGTGGCGCCCCGGGGACGGGTGCCGGCGATGGGCCGAACCGCGGCCACATTGTTCTCGAGACGCACCATGGTTTCGGGGGAGGACCCGGCCAATACCGTCTCTCCCAAATGCATGAAAAACAGGTAGGGCGACGGATTGATAAAGCGCTGGGCGCGATAGAGCGCCAATACATCGTCCGGCGCCCGGCACTGAAACGACTGTGAAATGACCGACTGGATGATGTCACCGTTTCGGATATAGGTTTTGACTTTCCCCACCTGCTCGCGAAACGCCTCGTGGGGCAGCGGTGTTTCAAGCGGATACCCGCTGGTTTCGAGCAGCGACTGCTCCGGCTTCAACGGGGTGTTGATGATGTCGGTCAACCGCTCCAAACGCCGCCGTGCGTCCGCATAGACCCGGGCGGCGGCCTCCGGCGTGTTCTCGTCGATAAATCCGACGGCGATGCACATCAGGGTGTTCCGGATGTTGTCGAAGATCAGCAGCTCATCGGGCACCATAAAGTGGGCAATGGGTTTTCCCTGCGGCAGCATGTTGGGAATACGCTCGAAAAACGAGACCATTTCATAGGTCAGGTACCCCACCAGCCCGCCCCAGAATCGCGGCAGTTCCGGCAATTGCACGGCCCGATATCTTTCCATGATCGTTTTGAGAACGGCCAGCGGATCGTTGTGGTGTTCAATGGTTTCGGTTTGGCCGTTGGTGCTGACCGTCACCACATCGTGGTAGACGGCCACACTGGACCGCGCCGATGTGCCCAGGAAGCTGTAGCGCCCCCACTTTTCACCGCCCTCGACACTCTCCAGCAAAAAAACAGGCCCCTTGTCCCGATAGCATTTGGTCAGCAGCGACACCGGGGTTTCCATGTCTGCGAGCATCTCCATGCAGACCGGAACGACGTTGTATTTGCCGGCCAGTTCAATAAACCGGTCCTGGCTGGGAAAATTTCGAATCAACATGTGTAACTCCTATTCAGGCATCCGGCTTGGTCTATATACCAACCCGATTCAAAAAAAGGGGCCGCGGCAAGCGTGTGCCACGACCCATGAAAGTAAAAAAGGACCGTGGACTGTTTCGTGCGTCCATGGTCCTTACCGCTCTTTATATGAACTCAGATGGCTAGGCCCGCCGGACGCACCTGTGCCACCACCAGTTGAATTTTTCTCCTATCAGACGTTTCATCATTTCGACGACCTCACCGCTTAGTTGGCGTGTAACATAAAAGCGTTACCGCGGATGTGTCAAGCATATTTTTGCGATTAAAAAGCAACTTCACCCCAATGTTGCAAAAACCGGAGGGCTTCAGAGCCAAGGCGCCGAGGGCGCAGCCGTAGTAAACCTACTGCAAGCCCTTGGCAACGCCGGATCTGGAGTCCTCCGGCTTTTGCAACATTGGGGTTGACAACGCGGCCGCATCTTTCATACCCTTGGGCCAACGTAACCGAAAAGCAAGTGTGCATGATGAACATCAGTAAATCCATAACCAACTCCCCCACAACCAATTTTTGGTGGCGCTATTTTTGCGGACCGATGCCCGACGGCTGAATGCAGGGGCGCTGACCTTAAGCACCAATATCAACCGCAGGCATCGTTAAGGGCCTGCGGTTTTTTATTTGCCTAAACCGCTCGAAATCGATAGAAACCACTTCCAAAGAAAGGATTAGCCATGCTGATTGTCATGGATCAAAAAGCCACCGCCGAACAAATCGACAAGGTGGTGGAAATCATCGAGGCCAAGGGATTTGAAGCCAGACCTATTCCTGGTGGAGACCGCGTCTCCATCGGCATTCTTAAAAACAAAGGGCCGGTGGATCCCGCCCTGTTCATGGGGCTGCCGGGAGTCAAGGAGGCCATTCCGGTCACACGCCCGTATAAGCTGGTGAGCCGCGAAACAAAGGCCGAGGATACGACGATCCAGGTGGGCGGCGTAACCATCGGCAACGGCCATTTGACCTTGATGGCGGGTCCCTGCGCTGTGGAAAGCGAATCCCAGGCCATGACCATCGCCGAAAAGGTCAAAAATGCGGGCGGTCATATCTTTCGCGGCGGGGCCTTTAAACCGCGCACCTCGCCTTATACGTTTCAGGGATTGGGAGAAGAGGGCCTCAAGATCCTGGCAAAGGTTCGCGAAACATTCGACCTGCCGGTGGTGACCGAGGTGATGGATACCGACACCTTCAGCCTGGTGGAAGGCTACGCCGATATTCTTCAGATCGGCACCCGCAACATGCAGAACTACAGCCTGCTCAAACGCGCCGGCCAGTCCACGCGGCCCGTGTTGCTCAAGCGCGGCATGTCGGCCACGCTGGACGAATGGCTCATGGCCGCCGAGTACATCATGTCTGAAGGAAACCCCCAGGTCATGCTGTGCGAGCGCGGCGTCCGCACCTTTGTCAAGCACAGCCGCAACACGCTGGATCTATCGGCGGTCCCGGTAATCCTCAGGGAAAGCCATCTGCCGATCCTCATCGATCCCAGCCATGCCGCCGGTTACCGCGAGCAGGTCATCCCCTTGAGCCGCGCATCCGTGGCCGTTGGCGCGCACGGCCTGATCGTGGAAGTTCACCACAAACCCGAAACGGCCCTGAGCGACGGTGCGCAGTCGCTATATCCGGAACAATTTGAGCAGCTGTGCGGCTATGCCAAGGCTGTCCATCAATTGATCGAAAGTTGATCCGCCGACCAGTGGAAGTATTTGTGAAATGACCTGTTCATATAAACAAAAAACGAAAAGAGAATCAGGTGACCTATGCAGTCAATAGTCGTTGAAGGCCAGACCGGCCGATCGCATATTATGGTTGGCGAATCCCTGGACAATCTTGCCAACCACCTTCCCCCGGGACGAGCCATCATCATTACCGACGAAACTATTGCCCGCCTCTACGAGGACCGGCTGCCCGTATGCGACATGATCACCATCGGCCAGGGTGAAACGATCAAGACACTGGCGACGGTGGAGAAAATCTATGAGCAGCTGATTGCGCTGGAGGCGGACCGGACCACCTTTATTGTCGGGATCGGCGGCGGTATTGTCGGCGATATCGCCGGCTTTGCGGCCTCTACC
>JASFGJ010000498.1:0-3746 GCA_050123815.1 Desulfobacteraceae bacterium | reverse complement strand
TACGTTAAAGCTCTTCATGGAGAGCGGCCGTTACATGACCGGCCCTCACGGCGTACTCGTGGTGCGGGCGATCAACCGCAAAGAGATCTACCGAACGTATATCGGAGTTGACGCCAGCATGTCTGCTCTGATGCGCCCTGCCATTTACGGCGCCTACCACCATATCGACGTGCACGGGAAGACAGACGCTCCCGCCACCACAACAGTAGATGTGGTGGGCTCATTATGCGAAAACAACGACAAGTTTGCGATTCAGCGCAAGCTGCCTGACATTGAGACAGGCGATTTATTGATTATCCACGATACCGGCGCTCATGGGCACGCCATGGGATTTAACTATAACGGAAAATTGCGTCCGCAAGAGCTGTTGCTGAGGGCGGATGGCAAGATCGAGCGGATTCGCCGGGCCGAAACCATCGAAGACTATTTTGCGACCCTCACGTTCGAGCCAAGCATCATGGAGATATCATAGAAGTGGTGTCAAAACCTCCCCTCGAACCCAAGCTCTGCGTTGGGGAAAAACGTTTAATCCTCAAAATACCTGATGTATTCCTCCGGTTAAACGTATTTTCCCCGCCTTGATCTTGGGTCCGATTGAAGATTTTGAAACCACTTCTTGTATACAAAAATGCCCACCAAACCCAAAATCAACAAGGCGGTTGACCTTTTTGAAAAAAAGGATTAGTCTAAATTTAATATTTCTGCTATCCAGTTTGATCGTAATACGGGGTGGACACGATCGACTCATCTTTGGCAGAGATCGTTGCGAACACAAACCGTTTAACAAAAGGCCACAAACAGGTTCACCGAGGATTGTGGCATAAATACAGGACTGTCATTAAAGTTTCCAAACAGACAACCGATAACCACAGTGTGTGATCTTAAGCGGACGGTGTTATAGTTCCTGCCTCTGCATTGATGCTATTTAAAACTATCACATTGTGCCGTTTCCATGCGGCTGTCTCTTTCTGCCGGATAATCATTCTCTTGGACGGAATTATATAAAGGTCTTAATAAACGGAATTCGATAAAGAATCTTTTAAGGAGAAACTTAAATGGATGATTTTTTGCATAATTTACGTAGTGGCAAGCTAAAACATACCGATCGCTCCGGTCGGTCTTACAACGACCCCCAGTATAAAGGCGGGCCACGCAAAAATGTCATGGATCGGCGCAAACGAGAATTGGAGACGTTCGAACGACTGAACGCGGTAAAAGAGGTACTGGAAACCATCTCTGAAACCCAGAAGCGCATGGTAGAAGCAACCGAAGCCCGAACCAAAGCTGAGGAGCGTAAAGCCCGGGCCATGGAGATACTGGCTCAAAATATGTATCGCATGCTCAACCCCAACGCCAAAGATGTCGACACCTTGTTTTCCCACCAGCCGGAGATAGAACAGACATCCGAGATAGAACAGACATCCGCCATCCCGGAACCGGATCAGGCCGTCACCGTCGAATCGCCGGCCAAAGAAGCTCAGGTTGAAAACGCGCCGGACGTCGAGAGCAAATCCACAGGCCGTCTAAGCAGAAATGACCGCGATATCCTCGTTGATATGATCGGCCAGATGCGGGCTGACGGACAAAGCTGGGAAAAAATCGCCCGCCATATTGCCGATAAAGGTTATCCCACGGTCAGCGGCAGGGGTTCGTGGCGTGGCATTACAGCAAAAAACCTGTTCGATAAGGCCGCCATCAATTAAGGCAAGCCCGATCCAACCGGGAAAGAAAACATCATCAGTGTTTTGTGCGGTGTGCCAAGATGCACGCTGCGTCATCTGCACAACGATGCCGAGAGGCTATAAACCTTCCAAGTTATCTTCACGGTTGTTTATACCACGCATAGGTCTTTTTTAATCCATCTTCAAACAACATAGAGGGTTGGAATGCCAGTTGACCAAGGGCTTTATCAATCGCTGCGCATGAGTGCTTTACTTCCCCTTCGCGTGCCGCCGTGTATTCAGGGGTCACATCGATTCCGGCGAGTTCGGCGATACGCTCCCACAGGGTGTTGATGCTGATGGAACGTGCCGTTCCGACATTAAAGACCTGACCCGGTGCCCGATCGCTGGTTGCAGCCTGCAGGTTGGCCCGGACCACATCCTGGACATAAATAAAATCCCGGGTCTGATGGCCATCGCCATATATAAGCGGCGCCTGCCCATGCACCGCCCGCAGCATAAAAATTGAAATGACACCCGAATAGGGCGACAAAGGATCCTGCCGAGGACCAAACACATTAAAATATCGCAAACACACGGCCTCCAGCCCAAACAGGCTATGGTAAAGCTGGGCATAGTGCTCGTTGGTCAATTTTTGGACCGCATAGGGACTGAGGGGATTGGGCGCCATGGTTTCAATTTTGGGCAGTTGCGGGTCGTCGCCGTAAACAGCGCTCGAACTTGCCAGCACCACCCGCCGAACCTTGTTCAATCGCGCCGCTTCAAGCACCTTCAGCGTTCCCAGGTCATTGACCATGGTCGATGAAACCGGATTCTCTATGGTCTGGATGACCGAGACGATGGCGGCTTGATGAAATACCGCACCGCACCCCGGTACGACACGCGAAAGTATTGCGTCATCCAATATATCCCCTTCGACAAACGTTATGCGGTCAAGGATCCCGGATAGATTCTCGATATGCCCGGTAGACAAATTATCCAGTACCGTTACGGCACATCCTTGCTCGACCAGTGCATGTGCCAGATGAGAGCCGATAAACCCGGCACCGCCGGTCACCAGCGCCTTTTTAAACGTGAATGACATGAAACAACTCCAATCCGTTCGTCGTCGATTGCTTCCGCTACCCTAAACCTTGCCAATAAACCTATTCGATAGTATGGCTTACTTGCAGGGTCAACGTTTTTAATTAGGTTCCAAGGATGAAGCGTATCGATTGCCGCAAATGCGTCTATTATTTTGTTACCTGGATTCCGTCCGCACCCCATGGCTGCAAGATCATGGGATTCAGGAGCCATCGTCTGCCAAGCGTCGTGGTATATCAAAATTCAGGTGATGTCTGCAGGGCGTATAAACCGAAACGCCTGAGCGATCCGCCCAAAGCCGGACAATGATGCACAGCCCGCCATCGACTTGACAACTCCTTGTTATTACTATAACTTGTTCTATAAGTGGTTTCAAAACCTCCCCTCGAACCCAAACTCGGTGTTGAGCTGCAGATTTAAATCCTCGAAATAGCCGACTATTCCTCCGGTTTAAATCTGCAGCCCGCCTTCCTGTCCCGCTGATCTTTGGCGGGGGATTTTGGGCCCGATTGTCGAAGATCCCGCCGATCTTGGGCGGGGAAGATTTTGAAACCACTTCTAACGAAAACGACCGGAAAATTCATCTGACAGGTGTGTACCATGAAAGCAACTATCGACCTTAAGCTCTTTGCGACACTGGCATCGCATTTACCGGCCAACGCCGCAGAACTCGCCATCGAGGAGGGTGCCACGACGATCGGCCAATTGATTGATCGTTTGGAGATACCGCTGCCTGAAGCCAAACTGATCTTTGTCAATGGGGTACGAAAAGATCTTGATACTGTGCTTTACAGCGGCGACCGTGTGGGCATTTTCCCACCCGTGGGGGGAGGTTAGACACGATATATGGATCTCTTGGCCACTATCGAGCAAATCGCGCTGCCAAAACAGATGCCTGATGGATCATTGGAGCCGATTCTAGCCGTAGAACAGGTTGAACGGCTTGCTGTCCGCTTCAACACGGATGGCAGGACAGTAGAA
>JASFGJ010000497.1:0-3750 GCA_050123815.1 Desulfobacteraceae bacterium | reverse complement strand
TTCAACACTCGACGCCTGCAGGACACGACTGAGCTTTTCGGAAAGTTCTCCCAGGGTAAACGGTTTGGTCATCAGGCCCTTGCAACCGCGTTTTAAAATTTCACTGGCTTGCCCGTCGGCACTGTAACCCGTAGAGAGGATGATTTGAACAGTGGGATCGATGGCCTTGAGTCGGTCGAATGTTTCGCTGCCGTTCATATCCGGCATGATCATGTCAAGGATCACCAAATCGATGTTGCTGCTATGGGTATCATAGATCTGGATGGCTTCTTTTCCGCTGCGGGCGACAATCAACTGATAGCCCAAATGCTCGATCATGCAGCCGACCGATTCGATGACGATTTCCTCATCATCGACCAGCAGGATGGTCCCGCTGCCGCATCTCGGTTCTGCGGAAGGCTCCGGCGGTTGGACTTCGAGCGTTTTATCGGTGGCCGGCAAGAAGATGTAAAATGTTGTACCCTGGTTGGGTTTGCTAAGGACTCTGATCAATCCCGAGTGGTTATTGATAATGCCGTAGACGGATGCCAATCCGAGGCCTGTACCGCGTCCACGCTCTTTGGTAGTGAAAAAAGGGTCATAAATGCGTTGCATGGTTTTTTCGTCCATGCCGACGCCGTTATCGGTGACGGTTATCTGAACATAGTCGCCGGCCTTTATGCCATGGGCGTGGACATCGGATTGGTTTAGGGTTCGATTCGATGTGCTGACAGTCAGATCGCCGCTGTTTTCCATGGCCTGCCAGGCATTGACGTACATATTGTACAGCACCTGGTCAATTTGATTGTGATCCGCCTCCACAACCCACAGGTCGCCGGCCAAAGATGTCCGGACGTTAATCTCTTTGTGGGTGCGGGCAAACATTTTTGTGTTCTTCTCGATCAGACGATTCACATCGATGACACTGACTTCATATTTTCCGCCTTTGGCAAAACCGAGCAGCTGGCGGGTCAGGTCGGACCCGCTTTTGGCGAATTGCTCGATACTTTCCAGACGCTTGTAGTCGCGATCCTGCGGCGATTTATCCCTGAGCAACAGCGATGCATTGCCCATGATACCCATCAGCAGGTTGTTGAAATCGTGCGCCACACCGCCGGCCATGGTGCCGATCGACTCCATCTTTTGAGCATGAAGGAGTTGGGCCTCCAGGCTCTTCTGATGGGTGATGTCCATCAGATAGCCCAGAATTTCGCTCAATTTTCCCTGAGCATCGAATCGTCCGATGGCATTCAGGCGCACATGGATTGGGTCGCCGTCTTGGCGGATCATTTCAACTTCGAGATGCTTGAGTCGTTTGGCGGTCGACAGCTGCTCTACCAGCCGCTTGCCGAGGCCCGGGTCTTTGTAAAAGCTGTTAAGATCCATTCCAACGGCATCGTGGGAGGAGGTAAGGCCTAAGATTTCGGCAAAGACATTGTTGCACAGAATAATTTCGCCCTCGGGTGTTGCAATATAAAAGCCGCTTAAATCGGCCTCGAAAATACGGCGATAGCGATCCTCGCGTGCTTTAAATTTGGCCTGGGCCGCCTTGATCTGGGTGATGTCTTGCATTTGGGCGATATAGTACAACGGCTCATGCTGTTCACCGTAAATCAGCCGGACACTGCACAAAACCGATACGATGTGGCCGTTTTTGTGGATTAAGCGTTTTTCTTTGGGCATGACGGGCAGGTCGGGCCCCAACCCGCAGATCAGTCTCAAGGTCAGGTCAATATCGTCAGTATGCGTAATGTCCAGCCAATTCATTTGCAGCAGCTCTTCTTCGCCATACCCTACCACTTTGCAGAAGGCCGTATTGCAGCGGATGTAGTTGCCCTCAAGATCGGCCATTGCCATCCCGCAGGCCGCATGGTTAAATACGGTACGGAATCGGTCTTCACTGCGGCGCAGTGCTTCCAGGGAACGTTTGCGCTCGGTTATGTCAGCCGCACAAACCACCACACGATCCCAATCATCATCGCCGGACGGGAAATTCATGCTCAACATCAGGTGCAGTCGCCTGCCGTCAAGGCGTTGACCGGCAGCCTCACAGGTGAAATAGATTTTCTTCTGTGCCACGGCGTTTACGATCTTGATCAGGGCCTCCGCCGAGTCCCGTGTGAAGATCTTGTCTGTACGGCCGATCAGTTCCGATTTGTCTTGCGCTCCGTATAGATGCAATGCCGCCGGGTTGGCATCGGTGATGGCCAGTCGATCGATGATTTGTTGCAGGACTTCCGGGTGCGCCGTCAAGTAGGCGGGGATGTTTTTTTTGTCGGCCGTCGTTATTTTATCGACCGTTTCTTTCAAGGTGGTGCAATCTTCTTCAAACAACGCCACCGCTGTGTTGTCGAACATGTTTTGATAGCGGTCCCGTGCAGTCTTGATGGCGATCTGGGTCCGGCGCCGGTGCGAGATGTTTATCAGCAGCATGACGATGATGACGCTCAGCACGCCGAAGCTCGCACCGGCAATCCATACGATCTTTTTGTGCTGCGTGTAGAGCGTGATGGGCTGGTTGATGATAATGCTGTCTGTCGGTAAAAGGTTTGTATCGATACGGAAGCGTTTGAGCTGCCGGTAATCGAACATGTGGCGATTGGCGCTTTTCTCTATGACCGGGATATCTTCCGGTGACTCTCCCTGAATGATACGACTTGCAATGGATGCTGCCGTCTGGCCCTGGAGAAATCCGCTGGTCAGCAGGCCGCCGATGATTCCGTGGCCCATATGAAAGTCCCAAAATGAATAGAGCGGGGCGGCGCTGTGACTGGAGATCATTTCCGCACTCTGGTGACACGAAAAGAGTTGTCCGGTGCTGTCCATCGTGAAGTGAAGCCAGACGGCAATGTCGGAACGGCTCAATTTGCCGACATACGATTGAACCTGAGCCATGGTGTGATCTTCCAAAAGATCGATTTCCATTGCGCGGCTCAGGTTCCGGCACGCCTTGAAAAAGAGCTTTTGTTTGTCCTTGCTGGCCAACGTTTGATCGCCGATGACGACCAGACGGGTCGCTTCAGGGTGCAGTGTCAGAGCGATATTCAAAGTGCTCTGGATATCGAGCGTTTCCAGCACGCCCGTGAACTCCGGCCGGTCTTTTATCGTCTGTGGTTCGAAATGGTTGACACCGCAAAAAACCACCGGAGTCCGGCCAAACAGATCACGGCCAAATTGTCGAAGGAAATTAAAGGTATGGTCGTCTGAACAGATAATGACTGCGAACTTCTGGCCTGAATATTTGGTGTGGTATAAGGCCGCCAGCCGATCGAGATAGGTGGGCGTGAATATCCGATCGGTGTCCATGAATTCTTGAGATATATTCACGGTGCGGCCGGATTTTTCGAAAAAATTATCGATCCCGGCGGCGATGGCGTCGGTCCACGTCAGGCCTTTGTGGAAGGAGTGGAAAACAAGAACTGCGTGCGGCTGAGCGCTATCTTTTGCAGCGGCCAATCCATCAACTGCATGCGTCGTGAACAGCAATCCAACGGCGCACAACAGCAGTATCACAGAGCCAAGTAGTCGGTTTGCCATACGCGCTCAGAACCGTTCAATTCATCAGAGTAAAACCAAAGCCCAAATGTTCGACAACGCTTAAGCTGAATGCACTGATGCATTCTACCAGCTTTTACGGCTGCGATCAAATGGTCATAGGATCACAATGGTATATTTATTCGTGGAAATCACGTCTGGGTTAGGCTATTATTCACTGTGAAATAGCCAGCTGGATCGTGAGGAGAATATGGCACAATCAATCCGTATGGCATA
>JASFGJ010000496.1:0-3777 GCA_050123815.1 Desulfobacteraceae bacterium | reverse complement strand
AACTGTTGTCGAATATAATGAAAAAAGCCGGATTTATCCCTTTAAGTTACGAGTGGCGGCATTTCAGCGGAATGCCGAAGGACGAAGCCCGAAAGAAGTACCTGATAATTAACTGAGTCAACTTTCGGTTTTCATGAGCCTATGTCTCCAGCAGAGCAATGGCGAAATCCGAAAGTTGAGCTAATAATTGATAAACAACTGCCGGTAGGGAAACGCAAAGACCGCGCGCTTCGCAGCAGCACCGTTTTGCCGAGTATTATCTAAAATCGTATTGACAATTGACAACCCATGGAGAATAGACCATGAACGATAATTTTAAAGTTAACAATAAAGTAGAAATATTCCCTCAGAAAGGTGGGTGGCATTTTATAAGAGTGCCAAAGTCAATGACAACGAAACTGGCTCATAAAGCAGATAGAGGTGTCATAGCCATAAATGCTACAGTTGGAATCAACTGATGAATATCCAAATTATACAAGTTCCATACGATTCGGGTTTTAAAAAGGCCAGGACAGGAATGGGACCGATCCAATTCATTCAAAACGGCATTGAAACAATTCTTCAAAACAGTGGCCATAGTGTAAATGTTACCACCGTTGAATCAAGCATCCCATTTCCAACTGAAATTGGGACAACATTTGATGTAAACCGAAACTTGGCAAAGCGTGTTTTATCTGCCGTTAATAACAACCGCTTCCCCGTCGTACTTGCCGGCAATTGCAATAGTTGTGTCGGCACAATAGCAGGCCTTGACTCAAAACAACTGGGTATCATCTGGTTCGATGCGCATGGTGATTTCAATACACCAGAAACCACTACCACCGGATTTCTTGACGGAATGGGACTTGCGATGGCTACAGGACGATGTTGGAAGCCGCTTTTAAGTAAAATCCACAATTTCAATCCTGTACCTGAAAGTTGTATTGTCCATGTTGGATCGCGGGATTTAGATCCGGAAGAAAGAAGGATGTTCATCGAGGCAAAGATTCCGCTTCTTGTGGCAAACCCAATAGATGAAAATGAAATTATTGCCGCTTTAAAAAATACCTTATTGAATTTAAAAGGTCACGTTGAGGGGGTCTATCTTCATATTGATATGGATGTATTAGAAACAAAGCAAGGCAAGCCTAATCATCTGGCGGTACCCGGCGGCTTACCCCCACATATTGTTGAAGAAGCTATTCAGATAATCAAAAAGCATTTTAAAATTGAGGCGTGTACAATCGCATCTTATGATCCGGCATTTGATGAAGGCAATAGTGTACTCCATGCCGGTATCAGAATTTTAAAAGCAATTGTTGAGGCTGAAAATAAACTGACATAAAATAAGCTGACCAATCGTAATAGGCACAGGGGACCGAAAAAAGACATACAAACACAGGCCCGGCATTGCGCCGGGCCTTCGTATCTTGTCGTTTCTCAATCGTTCTCAGAAAACGGTCCTGCAACCCTGCTTAGTGATGCGGCCAGAAAAATGGCGGCAGGGGCGGAAGCAGCCAGGGCGGCGGAAAAACGTGGACGTAGTGGACTTCCGTGCGGTGTTGATGACGCCGCGGCCGGTGGTGATGACGCGGTCTGCAATGATGGCCGTGTCGGTGGGGCCGACGACAGGGGCGGTAGTGATGCGGCCTCGGATGTCGCGGATAGGATCGAATGTCTGCATGATGATTGGGTCGATGATCTCCTGCGCTATGAACGCCGGGCCCATGCTTGCGATGCCTCCCCTCGCGTTTACCGTCCGCCCAGGCACTAGCTGCAAAAAGGAAAAAAGCAACGGCTGCCAGTAGAATCCATTTGGTATGATGTGCTTTCATAGCGTTCCTCCCTTTGGGTTTGCGTCTGTTTGATTGCTAAGACGCCTGCGGGAGGAAAAAGTCTACAAAACGCTATTTTTTTTGCCGAATCCGAGTCACCGGACGGGACTGGTTCATAATAAGCAATACCATATCAATGGGTTATGCAT
The DNA here is from genome assembly GCA_050123815.1 of Desulfobacteraceae bacterium. Lineage (GTDB taxonomy): Bacteria > Desulfobacterota > Desulfobacteria > Desulfobacterales > Desulfosarcinaceae > JARRKU01. Next base: position 1,814 of record JASFGJ010000496.1, on the reverse strand, counting down.
TTTCATCCATCTTAAACGTTTCTTCAAAAATGGTCAGCAACTGCAGGGCCTGCTCACTGATTTTAAGACAGCCATTGTTGATCCCATAGAAAAGAATACTCAACCGGGTCTTGGAGACGCTGTTTCGGATGCGGTCGATTTGATTGCGGTCGTTATCTTCCAGAAGTTGTTTGAGATCCAGATAGTGCGCCGCCACCTTGCGGTAATCGAAGTCCTCTCGATTGAGCAGGATTTTGGATGTGTCTTCCAATAGGTCTTCAACGCATTTCCGGATCTGCCGCAGCTCTTCTCGCTGCACGGGAAGCAGCCCCGCATGCTTATTGGATGTGTGCACATGGCAGCGCAGGATCATATCGCGCAAGCTCTCGGCGATCGCCTGCAGGGCCGATACAACATAGGCGTATTTACCGGCATGAGCGATATCTTCATGTGTCAGCAAGCGCAAGGTTTTGAATATATTGGCCACAATGATATTGGCCTCCGCTTGAATCTTGCTGGTCTCGCGCCGCAATTTTTTGAGTTGTTTGCGATCCTGGGTGAGGATGCCGTCAAAGCACTGGCTGATATTGTCCTTGATGACCCTTAAGAAAAGGCCGCTGTGCTCAAAGCAGGTGCGCACGGCGAAATCGGCGTCTGCGACGCGCTTCAGGTCAAACAGCTCCAGCTCCTTGGCGGCTTTTTCTCTGAGGCCGTGAATCCTGAAATTGCGTAAAATCATCAACCCGGCGATCACCAGCAGCAGCAGGATCGCCAGCCACTTGTTTATAAACATCAAGACGAACGCGAAGATGCACGAAACCGTGAATGCCATCAAGGCGGTGAAGAACCAGCCGCCGATGACGGTCAACACGCCGGTCACCCGATAGACCGCGCTCTCCAACCCCCAGGCCTGATCCGCCAGAGAGGTCCCCATCGCCACCATGAAGGTTACATAGGTCGTCGACAAGGGCAGCTTCATGCTGGTGGCCCATGATACGAGGGCGCTGGCAACCATCAGATTGACGCTGGCGCGCAGCAGATCGAACTCGGGAATGGACCCGTCATATCCGGGATACGGCTGGAGGCCCTCTGTGCTGAACCGACTCTTGGCCCATCGGCCTAACGGCTGAGGGCATACCCTGCCGGCGGTATCGATTAATCCGGAGACCATTCGCACGATAATGCGCGACAGTTGAGATGAATCAAAGCGCTCCAGTCCCTCCTCCTGCCTCCCTAAACTGACCTCGGTCTTGGTGACGGTTCGGGCCTTGCGCGACAGCCACAGGGTGACCACCATGATGACGCCGGCGGCCAGCAGAAAAAAGGTATTGGTATGAATCTTCTTTTGAAGCGCAACCATGGGTATGGTCAGAGGATCGGCGCTGGCGCTGGCCAGGGTAAAGGTGTGAAATCCGGCCAACGGTACGCCGATAAAGTTGACCAGATCATTGGCGGCAAATGCCATGGCAAGGGCGAATGTCCCGGCCAGTACGATGGGCTTCAGGATATTGATGCGGCTGACCATCATAAGCAATTGGAACAATACGGAAAATCCAACAAAACCAATGGCGATGATGGTCCAGGTGTGACCTTTGATCCAACTCACCATTTCCGGGGTCATGAACGAGGCCCCCTTGGAGCCTTTGATGAGAATGAAATAGGTAATCATGGTCAATGCCAGGCCACCCCACAACCCCCCATAGCGGCGGATCCGCTTTTCATAATCGAAAGTAAACACCATGCGGGTGATGAATTGAGCGGCGGCACCGCAGGCAAATGCGATTCCGACGGAAAGCAAGATACCGGAAATAATGGCCAGAGCCTTGCCGGTATTG